>NZ_JBBOOR010000002.1:0-168690 GCF_038003265.1 Psychrobacillus sp. FSL K6-1267
TGAAGGAAGTAGAACACAATCAGACGTAGATGCTGCTCGTGCATTGGTAAATCAATTAGCAGATGGTCAAGACAAAATAGATTTAACTAAACGTCTAAATGCTATCCAAGTCAAACCAGTACCACCTGTGGTAAAACCACCAGTGACTAATCCAACACCGCCTGAAGTAATTAATCCAGCGCCACCTAACGTGATTCTACCTAAACCATCAGACAAAGTAATGGTAGTAGAAAATCAATATGCTGCGATTATAATGGAGATTCCTCAAATTGAGGTATCAGAAACATCAGAACTTAAAGTAAAAATTAAGATTCACGCCAAAGAATTAATGAATGGTTCTAAACTATATCTTCATGCTAATTCAGCAGGAACTAGAGGACTAGGGGCGGCAACTAACCTTGTGGCCAATCCAGGTGTTCAGATTATTGGAGCAAACGGTAAAGTGCTTGAAATTGATCTAGGGAAAATGGATAAAGGTGTAATTGAACTAGACCGTGATCTTGTCTTCGGTAAAGACGGGGAGTATCTACTAAAAGGGGTATTTGTAGCCAATGGTACAAATTTAGAAACTAATACAGTGAAGGTATCTGTTTATAAAGATTTAACTATCCCAAATACAATATTACCGAATGTACATGGTATGCCTGTCGCAACAATGAAAACAAGCGAAGATATTGGGTTATTCAAGCTTGATAAAGATGGTAACTTTGTTCGTAGTGGGAAAGCCGATAAAGGTTCTCTACATCTCGTTTATGATACGTTTAAAGGCTACTACAAATTAGCGGATGGCCTCTATGCTGCTCCATCTAAGGCAATTACTGTCCATATTGGTAAAGGGGAAGTAAGGAAAGATAGTGTAAATGTTTATGATAAGAATGGTCGTTTCATCCGAACTATTAAAAAGGGACAACAATATAAAGTTTATTCCTATGATGATAAACGATATTCTATCGGAGGCGGAGAGTTTATTGAGGTACAAGACGGAGTGACTTATGTGTTTGGCTGGATGACAGTTAATAAGCCAATGACTTTGTATAAACCAGATGGTACAGCTGAAAGAACCTTAAAAGCCGGAGAGAATTATCGAATTTATCGAGCAGATGATGAATATTTACATGTTGGCGGAGGATACAAAGTGAAGCGGGAGCTTACTAAATTTACTTTCTTGAAAAACTAAAATGGTTTTGATTGATATTGTATCACTATTTGTCTTTTCTTATAACGGAAAGAAATAGAAACATTTTATCTATACAAAATGAGTCATTCCAGACAGTTGAATCATCAATTGACATATTTCTTGTATTCTATTATTCTAACAGGAGAAATATCACATATTTAACTAACCATAGAGGAAGCACCTCCTATGATACCGTGTATTCGGTGGATTAGGGGGGTTTTTGTATTTTAGGGAAATCTAGATGGGCACATTAAAATAAATAAATATTTAAGGGGGTTCAATTGTGACAGAAACGTATATTGCAAATGGTTTAGAATACACGTTATCGAACTATCGAATGAGATATAACCCGGACATCCATGAAAATCATAGAGAACCATTTTCAGAAGAGGAGCTCGCTTATATATGTTCCATTTGGGATATAAATAAAAAGGATAGTATAGCCATGGTTTTGGGGAGAACACATGGAACAGTCCTAAAGAAAGTAAATGATTTAAGAGAAAGTCAACAATTTGAATATTATAAGCGATTAGGCTTAAATCTTTATCACAACCATGTTATATAAATGAATAATGGCGTATCCTTATCCATTAAACGATATTACATTGTTGCAAGTTTCTTTTCTCTTATTGGAATCTTGTTTGCGTTATATATACTAAATGATCGTAATCCTCCTTTAATAGTTTTTTTACTCTCTATAATTAGTACCGCTATAATAGGAGGACTAATTGGAATAGGAATTTATAATTCATTTGAGGTAAGGTATTTTAGGAGAAGCAAAAAGTAGGAGAGTATCTAAAACTGTTAAACGAATGTATTAATAGACTTTTCAATTGAATTAAAAACAACTCTTGCCCACTGTCAATGATACTGGGTAAGTTATTAAACAGGGGGGCAATAAACTGTTATATTCAATAGAGATTTTTCCAAATAACCAGAAGGATGTATCTAGTTTTCTATTTACTGAGGATTACACAAAGTGGCTGAAAATATTAAATGATGTACTTTCAAACTTGTATTTAACAGAACCTGTTGCAGCTAATATTTCGATGAAGAAATTTATAGTTAATCAGATTAAAAAGGGAAAACATACTTTGTATCATTTCAATCTAAAGGAAGGAACTTCTTTAGTAATTATATGGACTGAAGAGCTTACAACCGAACAATTTAAAAAATTCATTATGAGACACTCTAATGACATGCCACTTAAAGTAAATAAAAATAGAGCAGATTATATGTCGGTATTTTTACATTGGTGTAGATATAATGAATTTGCATTAAAATCATTTCAAAATCTAATTACTTCATTTGAAGATAAAGATTACTCAATCTTACTAACTGAATACCATAAAAGCAATTTGTTGTTAGAAGGAAAAGAAAATAGATCTCTTAATTACATGAGTAGGTGGATTCATCCTTCTGAACAGCGTTCTTTTAAGGAATTTAGAGTGAATTTATTAAAAGAGCAGATAATATCTGAGATAGAAAAAAAAATAGCGTTAGTTTGAAACGAAGCGATTACTTGGTTGGCTCCTGCAGGAATATCAGTGGTGCCATAGAGACCATCCGTTAGTCTGACTCAACGACCACGGTGCATCACAGACTATCACTCCCCTTCATGGGAGATTAATTTTTCTCTATTGACTCTGTCAGTGAACATCTTCTTTTCAAAGAAGTTTTTATATGATATATTAAATTTATAATTTACTTTCACATTATGAATTCACCCACGCGGGAGAATTTTACATTAAGCACGCTTCAAAAGTGTTCAATGTCTTTAGACATAAAGAATATTTTTGTGGCGTGCTTTTTTACGTGGAAAAATACTAAATGATACAACATTAGTTGGTAGGTAATTATGGTTAAGAATATTTTAACTGTTAAACCTTCAATTGACATGTTATTGGTATTCTTGTATTCTTATAGGAGAAATATCATATTTAACTAACCATAGAGGAAGCACCTCCTATGATACCGTTTATTCGGTGGATTAGGGGGTTTTTTTGTATTTAGGAGGAATGCGATGCGAAAAATAATGGAAAATGTATAAGTCCTTCTACTCTGACGTTTTTTGTCTGTTTAGTCTTACTTTGGTAAAATAAACGTAAGGAAAAAAGACTCAATGAATGTCTACCTTAATTAAAGGAGGAAATGAGAATGATAAAAACAGTAGGTAAGTGGACAATAGCAGGAGCAGTAGCTCTTAGCATTTTAGGTGGACCTGTAAGTGGAGTTGGACAAGAACCAATTCATGTTGAAGCTGCAACAAATCTTCCTGATAACCATACTATTGAGCAGTTGGAAGTAAAATGGCTAAATGACGGAAGAAGTGGTCACAGTATAAATGTCGGTAATAGAAAAGGTACATTACTCATTCGTATAGATCAACCAAAAGTGGAGAGAAATGTTGAATGGGTAAACTGGGCGATAACTAAAGCCCCGGCAGTAGGCTTTACTATGTATCCTGAACTTGATATATCAAAACACATTAATCGTGCTTTCACTTTTACAGCTGATTCAGAGGGCTATGCAATAGCAAAAGGATATCCTGATAAATGGGGTGTTGAAGCAGGGCGATTAAAAAGCGGATTAATGAAATTTAGTGATTTTAATGACCCCAATTATTATGCGGGTCTAGCAATTTATCTAGACCAATCTTATAGTAAAGATAATGGAAAATACTGGTTTGGAGGCATGACCTATGCTTTGAAGGAGCCTGGTCAAGTGAAAGCTTACTTCTTTCCAAACCAAGATCTAGTATTAGAAGCTTACGAGCGTATTAATAAAGGTGGAACTTTTCCTTTAATGAATAAAGTGATGTGGGGTAAAACCGAGCTTTGGAAGGGACAGTTAGGAAAGGTAACTATAAAAAAATCTTCTACTCTTTGGAAGAGGTTAGATAATGGAAAATTAGATAAAGTGCGCGAATTAAAAGTTGGGGATGAATTTAGAGTGTATCGTTATCTTAACGAAAATAATGGTTTGTATGGAGTAGGTGCTGGAATGTTTGTTGAAAGAAACGCATCAAGTATCCTTTATGAAACTCCTTCTAAACGAAATCTTCGTCTTGTTAAAATCATGCACGGGGAGGAATAATGAAATTTAAGAAGAAAATATCTTTAATTCTATTAACTCTTATTATCTTTCAAACCCTATCTTCTTTTTCTTTATTGTTTGGAAATATAGTATATGCGGCAACTAAAACGATTACGGGACCAGCATCTAACTTACATCGTCAACATGCCCCTAATGACTTCCCTGCTACTTTATCAGGAAATCGTTGGATACACAGTACTGTAAATACTGAAAGGGCAGCATGGCATAATACAAAGACTTCTAAACAGCAATTAATAGTAGATGGGGGGGCAAATTACTCGCCTCCTAGTGGTTTCAAGATTGCTGAAAAATTAGTTTATGATGTAATGGGTCCGAGAACTTATCCGTTATCCATCCGAGATTGTACAGAAGAAACAAAAGGATTACCTCAAGGAACTGGTAAACCACCATGGACTCAAGAAGGGGATGGTAAATGTCATCCAACTACTTTTGAAGCAGGAAGAGCTAACAATGCGTGGGCAGTTAATATACCTAGAAATCATTGGTGGTACGATCGAGATGAACCGACTTGGGAAGGTAAAACTGGGCCGTTTTATATTTATAACGTTGCTACCAAATCAGGTGTAGCATATGACTACATGATAGAGCCGACCGGAGGAACAAAACCTCCAGACCCTCCTCCAGGGGGAGGTACAAATCCTGATTGCACAAAAGATCCTACCGCGCAAGGTTGCGAACCAATTGACCCCGGTCCTCCTCCTGTAGACCCACCCCCGACTACTTCTTGTCCAAGAGACATTAATGTAGGGGGAAGTGGTTCCATGAATGGTAATCCAAGTAATATGCTTGCTGATCCTAATGGAAAAATAGTGGAGTCTGTTGAAAGTAGTCAGTTTAAAGTACTTACATACGGAATTCCATCCTCTGAGTATTTACGAGTAGAAGGATATTCTGAGAAGTATTTGGCTGATTATAGCTATCAAGGTATGAGTGGTTCTGTGACATACCAAGTACCGGTGACAAAAGACTATATGTTGCGTTGGCTAGATAAAGCGACCAATACTTATCAATACGAACACGTAAGACAACAAGAATCAGTATCCGATTCTTATAGTATTTCTTATTGGCAAATTGGACATCTAGCAATCTACTCTTTTATGGATGCAACGTTTAGAAATTATGCTTTACCAAATGAAATGGTTATTGTACCAAATTTTCAACAGGTTACTGCAAACTCTAATCATAGTGCTAGTGTAGATGCTCATGTGTTTCCCAAAGACTGTGAAAGCGTATATTTAGGATTAGAAACAATTGAAGGTGGAGAGTCTAGACCTTCTGCTCCATCTACAGATTTTCAAGGAGCAGCTGGAACAGGTAGCCGTCCTCCGGATGTTAAAAATGATTTAGTTGTAGTGGACGGAAATACTTCAATGTCTGATGGAATGGCTACTTTAAATGCTCCAACACCATCACCTATCCCAATCGCAGGTCAAGTAAAGGTAGAGCAATCTTCATTACAGATAGAGCCTACTAAAGTGAATAAGTGGCAAACACCAAGTTCTATTACCGCTCGGTATGAAACAATTCATACAGTAAATACTGGGGGAGGTTCTAGGGAATTTACTGGAACTTCACCAACCAAAATAAACACTGTTACGGTACATACTCCAGTTGTTATGTATGCGAAAGCTAGTGACGACAAAGAGCATGACCAACGAACAGATCCACCAGACCGTTCAACGCCAGCTAATCCCGACAGTGACCGTCACGCCTTTATTTTAGACAGACCATTTACGGTAACATTACCAACGGATGGTCAGCACCTAGATGTAGGAATGGCTCCTGGTTACGGAAATAGGGATTATGCCAAGTACACCAAAACGGATGGTAAACAAGTTAAATTCCCGTTTGATGTATATACAGTTGATAAGAGTGCTTTTTATCCAAAAGAAACATGGATTAAAGTTCCTTTGAACCAAAAAGAAGTAACATTCTTCATGCCTGTATGGGTTCCAGAAGGAGAATATACAGTTAAATTCCGAAGCATTGCTATTAATGCACCTGCTGAATTACCTGAAGAACACCATGCGAACCTTAACCTAAGCTATCGTACTCCAAACGGTATTATGGAAAACCATGTAGCTTACTATACGATAGAAGTGGATGTAGTGGGACGTTTATATGATTTTCAATTGACCGATATACTGGATTATAATTGGGAATCTGTTTTCCGAACAACACAAGGTTTAATAGAGCATACTGGCAATAAATATACAGTGGGAGATAAAATCATTGACGGTCAACCTCGACTTAACTTTACAGAGCCTTTTAGATTACCTGTACGTCATGGTAGCCATCCAGATGGATACAAAAATGTAGCGGTTAAAACGGGTTATCAGTTTAAGTTTGATATGAAGACTAAGGGAGATATGAGAGAGGTTAACGATGGTATTCATATCACACCAACATTCTATTTCGTAGAAAAGAATGGACAAAATCGACGTAAGGTAGATGTGTATTATCATAATGACGCCAATTACTTTGTGAAAGTTGGTTCTCCTGAAGATAAAGAATATCGTAAAGTTGTGTTGAATGAACCATTAAGAAATGTACCAAAAGCTCAATTAGATAATACAGCGGATTATTACTACCGCCATGCTGATAATTATGGATATACTACGGAGAAAACAAATCAATTTATTCATACTTTTATCCGAAATTTTGAGCGTGATTATTCAAAAAAAGCAAATGCGACTGGTCCTTATGGGGATCAAATACTTCACTGGAAGTTACGTACATTTATTGGGCCGTTAGCAAGCAATGTTCCTGTTAATGCAATGGTACCTCAAGCAGATGCAATTTCATCGGAGCAAACATGGTACGGAGAATATAGCTTACCTGCAGATATCTATGTAGTAGAGGAAGGTAAAAATATAGCTGGATATGGCTTACAGCATCGATTAAATAAGTCGCATCCTATATTTCTTAGAGATGGCTATTTAATTGTAAATTTCGATATTGAGACTATTCAAAAGGGAGATTTATCGAAACCACACTTGCAATATATTAATGGTGAATTATCTAACCAATGGAAACGTGAAGGGTTTAAATATAACTTTTCAGATGCATATGGTTATAATTTCCCGTTAATAGATGGGGATGTTATCTTCTATCATGGCGATCAATCTAGCCTTGATGACTTCTCACCAAGCGTTACCCATTAATTATAAATCTTTAAAACCCTCCTTCTCCTAGTAGTTGGAGGTTTTTTTAAAAATAAGAATGCTGCAACTTCAGGGGGAAAGAAAATGAAATTATCCATAGACCTAAGTTTATATCCTATTTTACATATTCCTTTATTAATAATATTGTTATTGCTCTTTTCTATTCATTTATATAGTAAAACAAACATAAAAAGTTATTTAAATTTAAGTTTTGGTTTTAGTATAGCAACACTTATATCTCTTTTCTTATATACATATTTAAATGAATCACGAATATTTTTTTGGGATAAACCCTTTCATCTAGCAGGAATATTAGTATTAATTGTTATATTAACGATTAAATTATTTGAAGAAAAACAAAAGGAATTTTTGATTCAATTACCTTTCTATCTATTACTTGTAATAACCATGTTGTCCTTTTTCTTGCCTGCTTTATTTAGCGGAATATTGTTTAGCCTTTCGTTTATAGGTTACGGTTTATTCTTATTGTTTAAGACTAGAAATGGCTCAATAGAAGGAGAGGGAATACGCAGTGTATTTTTTATCATAATTGGTTTGTTTAGCTTTATAGGTCAATGGCTTCCGTTTAACAGTGGTAAATTCCTATTCAGCCTATTTATGTTACTTTTTATGGTGTATGAATGCATTCGATATTTTGAAAGAATCGTTAGTCTTATCAGAAGTGCGGGTATCAATAGTATTACGGATCCGTTAACAGGTTTATTTAATAAAGGATTTCTTTACAGAAAAGCGGAGCAGCTGATAAAAAAGCAAGAGTTATCTATTATCTTTATTGACATAGATAATTTCAAACAATTAAACGATATTAAGGGACATGACGTTGGTGATATAGTTCTTAAAGATGTAGCAACACTCCTTCAAAATGTCCTAAAGAATAACGGTCTTGGTATACGTTTTGGAGGAGAAGAATTACTGGGTATTGTAACAAATGGAGATCCAGTTCATCTGGCAGAGAAGTTTAGAGCACAAGTTGAGAAGCAAGCTGGCGTTACTGTGAGTATAGGTGTGGCTACAGGTACTAAAGATAGCAAAGCACTTATAAAACTTGCGGATAAACGCATGTATATGGCCAAAAATAGCGGTAAAAATAAAGTAGTTTTTGAAGGAGAATGATTAATTACCTCACCTAGATATGTTTAGTAATTAATCTCTTAAAACACACGACAAGTAATTAAAATATTGTTATAATGAATGTAATTATTTTTGACTTTTGTAGACCAACCCACGCGGGAGGGTTATGTTTTTAATTATTAAACGCCTATTAGGGTGAATGATGCACACTTTTGTGCCGATTTCCTTCTAATAGGCGTTTTTTTGTTGTCAAAAATAAAATCTATTAGGAAGGAGGAGAGTCTCATGCGAAAAAATTCAAGACATATGGAAGTTCATTGGGATGAAGAAATGAAAGTAATTCGCGAATGTGTGAATGAAGGAGATGTGTTAAGTAACCACATCTTAAATCAAATGCAAGAAAGAGATATTTCGGTATCAGACCTGGCACTTGTATTGCTAACCGGAAAAATTATAGAGGGATTTGACACAGGGATGTACCCAGGCTATCGTAACCCTCAAATGATTAGAAATGTAGTAGGAAAAGATACTAGAGGACGTTATATTAACGTTGGAGTTGCAATATCTAATAAACTCCAAAGTATTTCTGTTGAATTGTTAACCACGGTTTATGAGTTAACTGAAAGTAAATATTACAGCAGAGCAATGTAAAACTTTTTTAAGGATAGCGGAGACTACTAATCTAATAAAGAATAGTAGTTAAAAATCTATGTTTTAAGGAGATAACAATTAATGAACAGGACTATTATTAGTTTTAATAGGAAAATCGTTATTCATGACATTCCTAGTACCGTTCAGGCAGGAAAGGAAACAATGAGTGTTCGGGCTGCTCTTATGATTGAAATGTACATTCAGAGTAGTGATAAGAGCTTAAACATTCATCGTGTAAGGTTTTCAGAGATCGAAGAACGATATAATACGCTGACAATGAATCAATTGCTTCAAGCGGAATAAACAATCAAGGAATCTAGCTCTCGTACATTAATGGTACGGACTAGATTCCTTGGTTCATTATAAGGAGGAAAAAACAATGGCAAACAGATGTAATAATAAACTACTAGTAAGTGGAGAGTATACAGAAGATTTTTTAAAGGCTTGTGAAACCTTAGATGAATCAGGAATAGCACTATCATTTTCATTAAATGGTCTTGTTCCGGTAAGTGAACAGGTTAAAAAGGAAGAAGAGTGGGGAGTAGTAGGAGATGTAGCCGATGTGATTATTAGTATCAGTGGTCATGAGAAGATAATCATTGAATTTACTACTCCTTGGAGAGAACCGCATGTTTGGTTTAAAAAAGTTGCAGATATGTATCCAACATTAACTCTTATTCTTAGCTTTTACGAACCTGGTCATGAATTTGCAGGATTGCTAAAATCAGAAAGGGGTTATTACTCTGATGAAAGTTATAATAATCTGGTAGAGTATGAACAATTTGTTCTAGGAGATTCCTTACATTACTTTATAGAAGAAGCTGGGTTGGGATTTTCCTTGCAGAAGATGAAGAATCTATACTTAGTGGACAAGTATATTGAAAAAGTTGTCAATGATTTGATTAAAAGAGGATTTTCAGAAGAAAAGGCATTGGAAATAGCTTTTAATAGTTATATATTAGACGACTATGACTTGAGAGACTCCTATTTAGCTATGTAGTTTGATAATGAGAATATGTTCATTACTAAGTAGGTAGCAATAAAAATTTATGATATGATTTGAGGAAAGTGGAAAAACTTTCCTCAAATTACATATAGGAGAGGGTCTAGTGAATAATACTATCGATGAAAATTTAGTTAAATTAAAACAACGACTGGATCCAATGTTAGAGGAAACCAATGCGAATTATAAAAAGGTAAAAAACAAAAATGGGTTTGAAAAAATGTGGCTGCCTTTATTTGTGTTTTATCCTTTCAAACAAATCGTTTCTTTAATTACATTTGGCCATAAAGGAATGAAGGTATCTAAGACTCAGGGGATTACAGGTGCAATAGCTGTCCTAAGTGGAGTAGTACCATTCGCAACAGACTGGATTGATAGCTGGGGGAATATTCTTAGAAGCTTTAGTTGGTGGCAAATAAGTTTGGCCGTTTTTACTTTGTGGTATTTAGTAACTATAATCTATACTTTTTTACAGATGCCCAATTGGAAGAACAAAGACCTATTCCATATTGATGCTTATCGATTGTTCAGACCTAATGAGTACGCGATTGTTGAACCTTTTCTCGGAATTAACTTCACGATAGAATCTATTAAAGATTTTATGTTAAGAAACAGTAACGAGAGAGCGATACAAGAAATTATGAAACTCAGTGAAGTGGAAGTATCCGCATTAGAAGATGAACTGGAGCAGCAAGATGCATTAATCTTTAAGTATGAGGAGAACTTGATATTCTTAAATGACATCTTAATAAAACTGAATGAAAATATTCAATTCATAGCAGATGGTAGTTTAAAACCACATCACCTGTACATTATGAACTCTAATTTTTGTGCTTACCAAGTAAAGGATAATAAGTTTACTTTGATCACAAAAGAGTATCCTAGAAGAGATTTTAAAGAGGCTTTTCATGTAACCGATACAGACACTATGAATGAACCGTTTGTTAAATGTTATTTACAAGAGAGTGTCTTCTATGAAGATAATGAGTCTTACAGTTATAAAATCTATTTACCTGATTTAGAGATTTACTGGATAATTACATATTATCCGGAGCTCGATGATGATTCTACATTGCAAGCACTTCTTCAAGATAGTATACTGAAAGTAGAAGAAGGAAGTATTCTTAAAACAGCTAATTTACTAGTATTACTTGAATCACATTGCAAGATACTCAGTGAAGGATCTAAAACTAGCTCTTATAAGGAGGTGTCTAAAGATGAATAAGCCAAGACAAGTTGATATTGTGAAAACATCAAAAGACAATTCTCTGGAGAGTTATATTGAAGTAAAACGTCTTGAAAGAGAAAAGAAGATAAAAGCTCGGCATAGCAGAACTGCTAGATATAGAGAGAAAGTCAATAGTTTAGTGAAAGCATAAAAGGAGCCCCTGGCTCCTTTTTTCATTTAATATTCTTTTAACTTTTTACGAAATGCTGCAGTTCTTTCTTTGGATTTCTTACGCTCGGTTTCTCTTTTCTTTCTGTTCTTGACCACTATATCCTTTATAGTAGGAGGTTCTTGCTTCTTCATAGATTCATACTCCTTTTTATAGAAGTATGAATCTATGAGGAAAATTTTAATCATTAGCAAGTAATTTTTGAACCAGAATATGAAAAGAGGTATTCTAGGTTATAAATCTGTAGAGCTAAAATATTATCGTTTAAGGAGGACAATTCACTTGAAATGTTCTAACTGTAATAATGAGAGAAAAATAAAATTTATAAGCAAAAACTATAAAACAAATGAGGGTAAACAAGTAACCGTACATGGTGTGCCAGCAAGTATTTGTGAATGTGATACGTATGTATCAATCTCAACTATGCTTTTAATTGACAAGTATTTGAATGAACATCATATAGTTAAAGAAGATTTATCTTATGTCTATTTTGATAGTATTAACATTTAACTTCTAGGGCTTCATTTAATCAATCAAAAATCTCAACTAAAACCAAAGATTATTTTAAAAATGAGCTCGGATATTTTCTTCAAGCTCATTTTAATTTGTTTCCTTTTTACTAAAGAACCTGTTAGTTTAACTAAACTTTTTCAACCTTATAAAGCGACAGTACATTTGGTACGACTTGCGAAGAAGATTTATAATCGTACAATAAACACACCTTTAATCAATTGTTCTTAGACAACTTAGTCGTGACGTAAAAAGACTATAAACACTGATTCCTAAGTTGCCTTTGATTTTTTTAATACAACTCATTCGCGACGTAAATTTTTATTCAGTTTCTTTAATGAGATAACTACTCGTGACGTAAATCTGGTTTGAAATAGTTCCTAGCAATAAAAAGTATAACTATTCAGTAAGAGATGACCTAGTAAAAGCTCCGATTTTTACATCACGAGTGCGTTGTTTAGATCACTACTAAGTTGTCTACGTCACGAATGAGTTATTTAGGTCACGAGTAAGTTATCTTTTTAGATCAATATCCCCACTGATTATTAATTGTCCCATCAGTATTAATCATACTCTTTCGAATAATCCTTATTCCATCAAAAAAATCTCCTCCATCTTCAAAAATAATTCCAACTAAATTCACAACTCCATGATCAAATGAAAATACAGGGCCACCACTAAAACCACCTAAGCTTGTTAGGTCTTTAATGTCTTTTATGCCTAAAACCTGTTTCCATTCATCTCTATTAAAAGGCATTATATATTTAGATTCTGTTATATCAGTTATTTCATCTATAATAGAGCCGTGATGTAAGGCACTAAAACCCATATGATCATCTCTAATTTTTCCAGGGTATCCAGATGCAACAACCATAGTTCCTTTTTCCGTTTCAATTGACCAATTTTCTGGAGTATAAAATTTCTTATAGGAACTGATAGAAAGCATTTCTAGAAGAAATTCTGGAACAGAAATAGTAATTAAATCTAGGGTTCTATTTATATCTATTATTGAATCTTCAACTGGTATAGAAACGCTTCCAATTTGAAAATAAGTTGTTGACTCGTCATTTAACTTTTTCCATTTTTCATAGACATGAAAATTTGTAACTAAAAATTTCCTATCTAAATTTAGTAGCAATCCACTAGCATTTGCAAAAGCTTTTTTGCCATTGGTTATAAGTACAGGGACCGTAAAGACTTTTGTATACGCCATGAATAAAGTAGCTTGATTATTTGATATGAATTGACCTGGGTTATCAATCGAATAATCTTTGTAATATTTTGAGTATTGAGGAAGTATTTCTTCAATTTGCATTATCAATTCTTCATTAATATCATTAATTTGTCGAATTTCATATATTAATTTTTGTGACTTTTGTTCCATTTCTTGCAAACTCATTGATAGCTCTCCCTTTTTTACTGAATTTAACTAAAGAAAATACACCATCTTCAGACATACTAGCTTCTATTCAATCTATATATCTATTTTTCGTATACTTTTCATCTAGCGTGTCGAGTACGGAATTATAGTATCTTTTCAGCCACTGATATTTTGCTTTTACATTCGGCACCGACTTAGTATCTTCGATAGCTTTTTCAATTACTATTTTAATCTTAGATAGTGCATCAAAATAAAGTACATCATCAACCTCTTGCCATTGGCTCATAAAATCAATGTAATACTGTTCATCAAAATCTTGCTTCAATAAACTAGCAATATATTCCAACTCTTGTTTTGGAGGGTTTAAAGGATTTTCAATCCCTTTTTTGATTACTTTTTCACTGACAATTACCCTTGGGTATACCGCCACTTTACTTTCCAATTCATATGCTTCGTTCATCGCTGGCCCATAAACAATGTTATCGTCATGGCACAGCTTTCCAACAGTAACTCCACCTCTAAATAAGATTCCAGCTTGCAGCATGTCTAATTGCAAATAAATAATATCCATTAATAAATAATAAACGGATCCAGGAAGTTCAACTGGATAAGAAATTACAACAGAATCTGAAAAAACTGTTACTTCTTTACCAATGTCCTTTTGAGCTCTAAATCCATCCCCATAATTCTTCTTTTGGTAGGAAGAAATATAGTTTAGAACATCTCTCAACTTTATAAAATAATCGGGTTCTTTTACACTAAGATTTATATGTTCTCTAAATCCTAATATATCAATAAAGACAATAACTCTCTCTTCGTATTGTTCGTTTTCAATTGCCACTTTCTCTCCCTCTTTCTTCTTCATTTAGTTAAATTATACACTTTTTTAAAAACAGGGACTTTCCTGGCGATACCAATAAAATTTGGGTTCAAAAAAACCTTACTCACAATATCCATAAGCAAGGTTACATTTTGTTTACATGAACAGTAGTTAGTTCTTCTCTTTGGACAATCGAAGCAATAGAATAATTAGCTACATAATTATAACTTGAGGAAACTTCTAGAGGTTCTTTCTAACCTTCCTAATTAAACACCCATCACATAGCCCATTAAATAAACTCTCCAAATATTTCTGGCTTCCATCTATGAATCGCATGACGTTCTTTTTCGAAGATTTTCTCTAAGTAGATCATGGTGGTTTTTTGGTCCTCATGCCCTAAAGAACGACTAATATCATTAAGATTGATTCCGTGCATATTAGAGATTATCGCAAAAGCATGTCTAAATACATGAGGGGTGATTGTGACTTCTTCAGATAATATCCCTTCAGGAAGAGCTTTTATTTCTTCTTTCACGTAACGAGATAAGTAAGTAACAGAAAATGCTTTACCTCTATTAGTAGTAAAGAGGGGGCTATCTTTATCAGCTACTTCAATAGGCACTAGTCCTCTGGCTTTTCTGAACATGCGAATCGTTTCCACCACTTTTTCAATGACGGGAACATTTCTTTTCTTATTTCCTTTTCCATCTATTTTCAAATAGTATCCCCCAAGTATAGAATCCCTACATAGATCCTTCACACGTAACTTACAGAATTCTTCATTTCTAATCCCAGTAGTAGTTAAGACATGAACAATAGTAAACATAACAATATGTTGCTGCTCCTTAAAAGCATGGAGCAGGGCCAGTACATCTTTTGGTCCTAAGTCACGATTGGGACGATCATCCTTCTGAACGGAAGAGATCTTAAACCCATCTGCCAAACGTTGTTCAATGTAATTCTCTTTATACAGAAAGGAAAAAAAGGATTTCAAGATAGTTGTTTTTCTTGAAAGAGTGGCGGGAGAGTAGTTTCCATGTTTGATAACATAAGGGCTTTTGGTAGCTAACCAGGATTGATATTTTCTCATGTCCTGTGGAAACAATGATTTAAATAAAGAACCTTTAATAATTTGTTCAAAGTGAATATCCATTTCTTCATGATAGGTAAGAAGGTTATGTAAAAACTGTTCGAGCTCCCTACGGTATTCTATGGTAGTCCTAGTCATTCTATCTTTAGATACGTCCAAATTTTTAGAGTCGTATAAATACCACATCAACATGTCTGTGTCAGAAAAAGAGCAAAAAGGTGATTCTCCATTTTTTTCAGCTGCATCTTTCATTTTTTGTAGAGACGACAATTTTTGGGGTAAGGCAAGATCGTCTGAAGGGATATTCAATAAATAAGATTCAGAATAATTTGTAATAACCATATCTCTAAAAAGCACGCTCCTATTATAAATAAAATTTTATATAATGCTTATTTTATACTCATACGACTATAGTATAACAAATCGTACATTTGTTGACGCTAATTATAAGTTATTAATTAAATAAAGGTATTATATTTTAAAGTATAATTGCATTATATTAAGTATAATATATAATTAAGTAAGACCAATTTTTCCCTTAATAGATTAAATTTACAAAGGTAGAGATTTCCACTTTGTTTCTATAACAGGTAGAAGTTTGTAAGTGGAAATTTCTACTTTTGTTATTTAGCCGGTAGTGAAAAAATTGATTTTCTAACTTACAGCAAAGTGCTAGATTTTTACAACGAATTCATACATAACGTTAGGAGAAATATTCAATGGAAGAAATGGAGCAGCTTACGTTGTTTGATAGTTTAGAAGAAATAAATCAACAGGAACAGAGAGGGGCTTTAAGTGAAGAAATTCAGGGTCTGGTAGGAGAATTAGTTCCATATGAGGTAGAAGATCGTATAAGCATTCAAATTACCTGTACAGAGGAAGAAGATTCCTTGTCCTATCATTACCTAAAGGAGTTTGAAGGGAAAAGAGGGGTAGTGAAGAAAGTCATCTTTTCTCCACGATTACAATACGAAATTCAATTTGGGAATAGAGAAGCTATTTTATATCATGAAGAGATTACTATTTAAATAGTAGAAACTCATAACAATGGAGGGGTTATCATGAAAATAGAGCAATCACTGGAACGGTTAGAAAAGGAGATGCCTGGATACTATATACAACTGATTCCTGCGTTTTTAAGTGCATTTACTTTATTCTTAGCGGCTGGCATCTTACGTGAAGAAGTTAATAGCTCATTCCGTTTTGTTTTATATCTTCTTATCTTTATTGCAACTAATTTTTTATTTCATAAGAGCTTGTTGCGTATACTATCCTCATTTTTAATGAAACAAGCTATTAAGGATAGAGATATAGGAGTCTTTTTAAATGAAAGCAGGGGGATGGAAAGTCAATTCAAAGTTATCTATATAATTGCTATGGCTTTAATGAATATAGTGTTGTGGTATGTATGGCTCAAACAAGCCAGTATACAAGCAGATATACTCCTATTAACTGTACTAACAGTACAATTTTTTAAGGGTATACAGGCAAAAATGCAGTTTAATACATTTTTAAAAGTAGTATCTATGTCTGAAACAGAGGAGAGTGGAGTAAATGAATAACTTCATTATATTTAATATTAGTAAAAAAGAGATTCTAACAAAAGATATTTCTCAAATTCAAAGTGCTTTGAAAAACATTCTAGAAAGACAGCCACTGGATTACTTCGCTTCTACACATATAATTTTTGATGGATACGATAACGATAATAGAGAAATATTTGAGATACAAGAAATCCGGGATTGGACCTTACATTTGTTAAATAATCATCCGGAGATACTTTTTTATACAAATAAAGAACTTAGCGGATTCCAAAACTTATTGTTGTGTGTCTCGATAGTAAAAAAAGAATTCGTCCTTAGAGACAGAATGGCTTTACATGTGGAACTGCCTGATGATATTCACTCTTTTTTATATGAGAGTATTCTTACTAGCAACAAACCTAAGCAATTAACTTACATAGTCTGCAACGAATTAGATAAATTTCAAGCTAGTTAACTAAAATGATGGAGGTATTTCAGATGAAAAGTGTTGTAATAATAAATCATAATCCAATAGCTATAGAGGGGATTAAAGCTATCATTGAGAACGATGCAACGTTAAAAGTTATTGGTGAAGGTGAATTATTAGAAGAAACAGTACAATTGGTGCAAAATAGTAGCCCTGATCTACTTATTCTAGAAATAATTAAGGATAAAAGATTACTATACAAAGTTATAAGTTCGGTAATAGAATTAAAGAAAAATACACATATTTTACTGGCGGTGGATAATCCAGATATATCTTTACTAAAATGGATGCTTAAAATAGGGGTAATTGGCTTTATTAAAAGCGATAGTAACACATTCCATTTTAATGAAGCTATTACGATGGTTAGTAACGGCAAACCATATATTTCCCCAAACCTATATGAGAAATTTATAGACGAGTTCAATAAATTCCTTCATTCATTTGGTTCCGATTCCGATTCATTTATTCAGTTAGAGGTAAAAATTCCTTTTCATCTCTTAACAAGGAAAGAATGTGATGTTCTCCAGTTGTTAGCAGAAGGTCAAAGCAATAGAGAAATTTCCGAGTCTATGAATATATCCGAAAAAACAGTGAAGAACCATGTATCTAGAATATTAATAAAGATGCAGGTGAAAGATCGTACCAATGCTGTCCTTCTTGCGCTAAAAAATGGTTGGGTGTATTTAAAATAATTTCTAATGTTGATAGATGAAGTGGGACTATGTAATAGATTTCATATATTATAGTTGGAGCAGGGGTAAGTTCTCTGCTCCATCTGTTATGAAATAACACTTATGAAATAACACTTATGAATAAACTGGAGGGGGAGTGGTGCCATATGAAAGAAAGGGATACAGGATATTCAAAGAAAGAAGTTGCAAAGTTACTCCATATAGCAGAATCAACGGTTTATCTATACGCTCAACAAGGAAAAATCAAAGCTCTTCCTAATCCTTTTAAAATATTGCCTGAAGCTAGATATGACAAGTTATCAGTGGATCAGTTTATGAAGGAACAAAAACTCGATACGATAACAGGCATATCAGTGCCTTCCTTTGCAAAGCAATTAAATATTACGCCAGGTAAGATATATAAGCTTATTCATATGCACAATTTAGAGGTAGAACTTGTTCCTAGAGGTGAAACTAGAAAACAATATTTCTTGCCTGAGCAAACTCAAATACAACTAAAAGAATTAATAGATGGCCAAGAATTTAAAAAAGGTTTGCGTTCTGATTTTTATTGGCACGCAAAGGATATCGCTCTCTTTCAGGCATTTGAAAGTGAAAATAGAAGTCTACTTAGGGTTACTAGAAAGGACTCGAAAAGTTGGGGTTTTTATTTAACTACTGGAGAGTGGATAGACTTTGAGGAAGCAGCATATCGGTACAAACTGAGACCATTGTATTCTATTCATCAAAAGACAGAAAGAAATATAGGAAAAGCGCATTTTGTTATTCCAAAGGATTATAAAAATCTATATGAATGCATTGATGCAGTTTATAAAACATGGGGTATTGAAAATTGCACAATTAATCTAAGGGAAGACCAGCTCTATCTTTCATTAAAGAGCGGGAAATGGAAAGCTGTTAATCCAGTTCCTTATGTTCCTATTGAATTGTATCTTGGATATCATTTAAGTGTAGGAAACCTTGAATATAAAGATGGATTTTATTATGTAGATGGAGATATGAAACGAACAACTATAGATCTTTCAAAAAATACATATGACGATCTCTTAAAATATGCTGTAACATATGGTCGGGATTTACGTGAAGTAATAGAAGAATCTATAAAGGAAAAATTAAATAGAGAAGGATTTTAAGTAATTGGATATATGGTTTTATGTACAGAAATTAATAAAATCAACAGTTACGGGAGGTATATATGTATTTAGACAGCAAAGAAAAAGAAATTATTTTAGGGCAATATATGTCTTATAATTTTGATGTAATGGATGAAGGGGACTGTAAGCTATTTATGTGGAATTTAGAGCAACATTTGGCTCAAAAAAGTCTTTAGATAGAACTAGATAATGCTGAAAATAATTTGTTTTATCTTCTTTTATCGAATAATAATCCTGTAAATGTTTATCCTTCAGAACTTGTAACTTTATTTCAAGAGACTTTGGAGGTTTCACTACTAAAGTAATAAAAAGTATTGTTCTTTTATGAACAATACTTTTTATTATCTAAAAGTAGCTAATGCATACAAAATTGATTATTTATTGACTTATTTCTTTTTGATAGTCATTTAGAGACTCTTGCACATTTACTGTACCAGTTAGGACATTAACGAAGTACATTTCACCGGCTTCTTGAATTCCATTAAATTCTGCAGCGTTAAATTTCGGTTGCTCTATTAATTCTCCAGGCTGATTATATGCTGGTGAAAAATCAAAACCGTATTTTTTAGAATATATTTCTTTAATTTCATTACTCCAATAAGTTGGAAATAATGAGTTTTCAGCCATTTTAATTGCATATTCTTTTCCTTGAATATATTCCAAAAACTTTATAACCTGTTTATTATCGCTATATTTTGATACTACAAAAAGAGAGTCGGTAAATGCAAGCCCTCCTTCATTCTCCTCAAAAATAGGCATTTCTACTAACCCCCAATCAGATGGTTCATAATCGCCATAAAAATTCAGCATTTTTTCATCTGTCAACTGGCTAATAGGGAAAACACCCATTGCTACTTTTCCTTGTACAAATTCCTCCATAGTCGCTTTTTCGTTATCGTTATACATATCAGTAAATAATGTCCAATATTTACTATTTAATTCCGTGTTAACCTGAATTTCCCCGCTATTACTTTCTGGTTTAAATATAGGTCTACTAAGAGTTAGGTATAAATAATAGAATTGTTCATCCGACGAAGGCATACCCAGTGTAACACCTTTATAATTAGATTTTTCTTGAATAAGTTTAGCTAAATTGCTTGTGTCTTCCCACGTCATTCCATTAGGCGGCGCTTCTATCCCTAATTCATTAAAAATATTTTTATTATAAGCTAATACGTAATTATTAAAGTAGGGAGTTATAGCATATACGTCTCCATTACCTGCTTTTTTGAAAGGTTCCATAACAGCAGGAGCTACGCTTTCAAGTAATGACTCATCTAATGATCCGTTTAACTTTTTAATATTTCCTTTATCCACTAATCCCTTTAAATATTCAGTTGGAAAACCATAAACTATATCAACGTCTTTATTATTCTTTATAAAATCATCGATTACCACATCCAAATCGTTCCAATGATTAGCAATATCATCGACACTTGGAAGTATTGATTTAACTTCGATATCATAGCCGACACCGAACATATTAGTGATTGACGATTCAAACTCTGGAGCCATAACAGCTATGACCATTGATCCCTTATTATCAGTAGCATCAGCCCGTTCTGTAGATGTAGTTACTTCATTAGTTTTATTGCATGCACCTAAAATTAGAACGCATATTATAGAAAATACTGTAATGCTTACTACTTTTTTCGACATGATTTACACTCCTTTTGAATGGTAATTTGGTTTTTACGTTCACATGGTTTTTATTTTTAAAAGTTTATACGATGTTTTTAATAGTATTCATTTAGGAATATTATGTTTTGTTACTCCAATTCTTCTATACGATGAAAATAAAAACATGGAGGGATTAATATGAAAAGCTATGTTGCAGTTCTCACAAAAAACGACAAAATTTATAATTTCTTAGAAGTAGTCTATAACACTGTTGTTCCTTTAAGACTAATAACTGATCTAAATAGCTCTAAAGACGATAATTATTGTATAGCGTTTATATGGGATTTTTCGACTTATGATGATCTTAGTCAAATTACTCCTGAATTCAACAAGCCGATAATTCTTTTGTCTAGTTTATTAAACGAAAATAGAAGTTACCTTGAATTACACCAAATGTTAACAACATACTTTCCCTTGCTCGATAAGATTGAGGAAGATGGATTCTATGATCTATTTAAGCTAACAGACGATTCTTATTTTTCTATCGAGAAACATAGTGTTATAACAACTGAAACTACGCATTTATTAACAAATTTAGAATTCCGACTTCTATATTATTTGTTGAAAAATGAGGGTAAAGCAATTAGTGTGAATACGTTAATGGAGAGACTAGATTTATTGTCACCTTCTTCGCTTTATGTGTGTATAAAAAAATTACGTCAAAAAATAGAAAAAGATATCTCGCATCCTTCCCTGTTAGTCTATCACAAAAATTTGGGATATTCTTTAAATATTTACAATATTAACAATAATTAAGGGTCTTCTTAATTATTATCTATTTAAATATTCCAATAAAAATACTATTCTTATTTCAAGGAGGTGAGAAAAATGCTGAAAAAAGTAAAATCTACAATTTTAGCTGGAGCTATACTTGTCAGCTTAACCGCATTACCATTTGGAGCTGCAGCAGATTCAAACTATAATGCGACAATTCAACCTGGAGATTCCACTAGGCTGGCACAAGAAGTTATTTGGGCAGATGCACATTTAACAGGTTCACAAAACAGTGTTTATTCAACAGGGAATTGTGGAGTTAATTATTATGTTACAAACAACTCCGGAACTATCCAAGACTCTGAAATAGTTTATGGTAATAAAACTACAGTTACCGTTAACTTTGATTTAGGGGCAATTGGCGAAACTTTAACACTGTGGGGTAAAAACATCTATAACGGAGCAAGAGATGCAGTAAAAGTTATCGGAACTTGGTTTGATTAATTTTATAGAGAATATTTTTTCGTACTAATAAAAAAACAACCAGTAGGCGCTAATTTATCGACCGCTGGTTGTTTTATTTAAATTTATTAAACTTGGAAAAGAGGGATGGAGAGAATGGTAAAGAAAATAATGAGTATGAGTATAGCCAGCATTGCTTTATTATGCATAGCTTTCGGTCCATTATCAGTATCTGCTGATTCAAATTACAACGCTACAGTTCAACCTGGAAAAGCAGTGAAACTTGCTGAAGAACCTATATGGCTTGGGACCACTGTTCAAGGAACTCAATCAAAAGTATTTTCATCTGGGAACATTGGAGTTCAATATTCTGTACAAGATAACTCAGGGAACCCTATTGATTCGCGAATAATATACGGTGATCATCCCGTTGATTTAGAATTTGATACTAAAGCGTTGGGAGAAACTCTTTCTCTTTGGGCTAAAAATTTATACAACTCAGCTTTAGACACTGTTAAATTAGTAGGTACCTGGTTCGATTAACTTTATATAAAAGAAAGCTTATCTTCAAAAATATAAAACAGTCTTAATTAAAAAGGCTGTTTTATATTTTTGTTCAAAATACTTTTTTCATACAAGGGCTTACTCCAATAAAATTAAACCTTAAAGGCAAAAAATGATACAAATAAATTCCAAATGCTATGTGCTATTATAGGTATCCAGATATTATTAAAACGAATTCCTAATATCCCTAATCCTAATGAAAGCCATATTATTTTATAAGGATCATCATGAATTAAAGCAAAAATGAAAGAAGACACGATAAGCATTAAATATTTTATTTTATTACTTGGTACTAACAAAAGTAATCCACGGTATACAATTTCCTCTTCAATTGGAACAATAATTACAACACGAATTAATAGTAAAATAAAATAAGAAAAATTTAGAGGGGAAGAGTAAAAAGTTAAGCCAGATACATCAGTAAATAAGAACATCATAATATAAACTAGTAATATTGTAATGAAAATCCAAATATAGGTTTTACCTTCTTTTAGTGGTTCAAATTTAAACAGATAAGTATATTTCTTTCCTATTGTTATTAATAATATTGATAAAAAAAGAATCGTTAATAAACTATTTTCAATGTTTAATACAACAAATTCAGGATAAATTTTTTTGAAAAAAGGAAGTTGAGGTATTTCTACATTGGATATATAAAAAGTTAATAATGATACAAACAAAAATAAGAATGACTTCCTAATAATACCCCTTTTATTCATTCTATTATTCTTTTTACTTACTAGAAGTTCGCTATTCATTTCAATTTCTCTCCCTTCAAGAAACTCTGACTACATAACACTTCAATTATATGTTAGTAATTTCCCTTACTATCACATT
The DNA here is from genome assembly GCF_038003265.1 of Psychrobacillus sp. FSL K6-1267. Taxonomy (NCBI): domain Bacteria; kingdom Bacillati; phylum Bacillota; class Bacilli; order Caryophanales; family Bacillaceae; genus Psychrobacillus; species Psychrobacillus sp. FSL K6-1267. Next base: position 23,516 of record NZ_JBBOOR010000002.1, read on the forward strand.
GTTTTAATCTGTATTTATAATATTTTATTAAAACGATTAACTTCATCTTCAAGTTCATTTAATATTTTTAATTCATCTATAGCTATAAGAATATTTTTCCCTTTTGAAATCCACTGATCTCCTTTAGTAACTTTTAAATTATTTAAGCATATTCCCTTTCGAAGATAACATACAGCAAGCCTTTTATAGTCGGAAAATCTTTTACATAGTGCTATTGCTTCTTCTACTTCAATTAGAGCTTCTATATATCTATCTTCTTTAATTAACAAAAGCGTCATATTGATTGCCATATTTACTTTTAAGCGCTCGATATTTCTAAAATTTTTGTACTTATCAATACTACGGTAAACAAATTTTTTAATTTCTAATGCAGTTTCAAGTGGGAAAAGATAGAGAATAAAATTAACAAAGTATATATCATTAATAAATAATAAATCTCTTTGGGATAAACGTTGCCAAACCTTATATAAGGAAACTCTAGCTGCAACTATATCTTTTGTTTGACTAAGTACAATTAGGGATTTACAAACTAAACAAAGATCTTTAATTAGTATATCATCGTTTTCTTCGAGGTAAATTTCGGCTTCGCTCAGAAGTTGTTGAAGTACTTCAGTATTGTTATATGTTAATGTAAATAGCTTATTAAGCATTTTATCCTTAATACTATGCTCGTAACCTTGTTTTATGTACATGAATTCATCTGGAGAGACTTCCAATTTATTTAAAATATTCATTAAAGCAGAATGTCTGATTTCAGAGTTTAATTTTTCAAATTTAGAGTATGCTCCCTGGGTCATAGTGTCTCCTGCAACATATTTTTGTGAGTATCCTTTATTTTTACGAATAAAATAAATGGCCTCTCCGTTTTTCATCATTAATCCTCCTATGAATATTCTTTTGGGAATATTATGTAATTTTACTAGTATTATAACCTAAAATTTTTATAGGAGGTGATTATTTTGATAGATATAATCATAACTATAATGGAGTTTTGGTTAGTTGGTATTGATGGATAAATTTATAAAGAAAATATTATATTTCAATTTACTTAAAAGCACCATAGGGTGCTTTTTTTATGATTCATATCAGAAGTATTAGGATCTGAGGAAGCGATAGAAATAGATATTTAGAGTAGGATATTAAGAAATCTAATCTTACTAGTACTATTAGTAGAAAATTGTTTTTTCTTAGTTAACTAACAAATTTTTTGTACTTGAAAGCGTGCTAAGTCTTATTTTAAATAGGTATTAATACCATTTGAAATAATTATTTAAAAATTACAAAAAATCACCGAAATATACTTTATACAGATATGAATTTATACGGTGTAGGTTCGAAAACTATATTTCAGCTGCTCCAGAATAGATAAATATTTTCTACCAACCAAAATTAGTGAGTATTTAATAACTGTATTTTATTAAATTAATAATATTAGTAATGAGGGAGTGTTCCAATGAAAGAAAAGAGAATAAGCTTTATGATCGAACAATTAACAAAGCTTAATGTATGGAGTGGACCAAATGGAGAATCACTAATCTCCATGGATTATCAAGCACTAAAATGTTTACTGGCAACAAAGAAAGCCTTAAATGAATGAGATAATTATTAAGGAAAACACTTTACATATTAATAAAAATTAGCTTAAAAGAGGGATTAATATCTCTCTTTTTAAGTCTTTTAAACGAACATAAATAATACTCCTCAATTACGCTCTTTATCTCTAATAGTAAAATCTTGATCATCTTAAAGTTCTTATATTGGTCTAAATAAAGTTTATCTACTAGTTTTAATTTTTCACCTTCCAGTCATAATACGACTATATAATGTTCGGTTACCATCATGAAGGTAGCACCACTAAATTACAGTACATTCTTAAAATGTTATAATTAACTTAAAAAGAAACTAGGAGATTAAAATGGATACTAATACATTTTTTTGGGGATTAATTAGTGCCCTAGTGGTTGCGGGTTTAGGCTTCGGTGCGAAAAAGATAATTAATAAGAACAGTAATAAAAGCACTCAAAATCAGAATGGGAACGAAAATATTGCAATTTATAAATCAAAAGATGTACAAGTAACAGTGGGAAGTGAGAAATATGCTAAGAAAGATAACCAAGAAGATAAAAAATAGTGTTTTCCAGTATGGGAATAGTAATATTGCCATTTTAAATTCGAAAAACGTAACAGTACAAAACATTCAGGCTATGGATCAGCTGCAACGCCACCTTCAGAATGGCGAAATTGAGAAAGCGGTTAACCTTTTAAGGAATATGAAGGATTTCATGGACTCTCAACATCCTGCTGCTCCATTCTGGAAGTATGAGATTAGAGTTGATGAAAAAGGAAGAGACTATGTGACCCATGTACCTGCATACTCTGGTGCAGAAAAGGAAAAGCCATTAACTGGATCTATGCGAATTGTTGTTCCAACTCACTATAAAAAAAATTTTAAAAATATGAAGGAATTATTGGATTTTTCATATGGATTACAACAGGAAATAGTATTTGAACTAAAAAGCCTAAAAACTTGGATTGGTGAAACGCTTATAGAAGAAATTAAAGCAAATGAGAAAAATAATACTAAAATAAAAATCATACCTCAGAAATTCCCACCACCCAGCCCTATGAAGCTATATCTTAAAGATAATAGTTGGAGTATAGATTATCTTCAAATTGGGGTTGAGAAAATAGTTGGTTCTATAATTACTTTAAATAACTATCAGCAAAAAAATGCACCTTTTGCTGTCCAACTAATACTCAACATAGATTCAACAACTGCAAAGTTTAATATTAAGCTAACAGATGATGGAATGAGTTCGGTGAAGAACATTTTAAAATTCCACTCTCTTATTCAGATAAGCAAAAAAACAAAAAAACCTGAATTAGCTCTTAAACTTTTAGAGGAGGACTCAGACTTAATTTCAAGTTTTGATTGGGATTTCAGTGAGAATGGAAACTCAAAAACAGAGGAATTTATTTGCTTTCTGAACAAAATCCACTTCATTGAGCAAGAGTTTAATATTGAATTTAAATTTCAAAATATGGACTATTCCAATGAAGAGTTATATTTCATTGATAGTATATATAATTCTCTTAAAGATGGGTATTTTAAGAATAAATTGCACAGCTATGTATTTATAATGGATGATCTATTTGAAATACAAAAACTTTTTGCTCTTCACGACGAGAAAAGTTGTTTAAATGTTGTGCACTTAAAGCCTAAAGAATATCCACGAGATTTTATATTACTAGGTATTAGATTTAAGATAGTTACTTACGAAATACGTCTAGAAAATGTGAAAATTGAAAACCCTGAAAAAATACGAATGAAAAGCGAACTATTAGATGATGGAGAAAGCCTAAAAGTAAAATTTTTACCCTACAGCTCCCAGTCTTATATTAGTTTAACTGTTATTGTAGAACCGGTTTAACAATTCATGGACTCTTCGTTATGCAAGTGTTCGACTTTATTTTTAACTATTATTCCAGCTCTTTATCTAAGTGCATTTTAAGTAAACTATATATCATAGCTTATATAAAAAATCTAAATAGAATAAGAAAGGACCTCTAATGAACTTAATATTAGGGGTCTTAATAATTATTTCTAGCATTCTCAAAAAGGAACAAAAACACTAGACAATGCAAAAAGAACATAGTATAGAAACCTCGATAGACCATATACATCTCTTATTCGCACCGCTGCTCCTCTTTGTTCCATTCTACTTTACTTGCGTACCTTATTTGTTGTCACATCTCTCGTTCTTTTCCCTTCCCTTACAGACCTATTATGCTACTCGTACCTGTCCTTCTAAACCGAAGGTTTTACGGATCGCTCCGCTCCACAAGAAATGCCCGAACCCCCCCCACACGCAAACATTAATAGATTCGAATTTATAAAATACCTTCGAATAGATTGAATAATTTCGAATTAATCAAAACAAGGTGGGTAAGGGGAGGGAAGAGAAAGGAAAAAATACAGGGACATACCTTCGGTTTTTCGTCATATGGTCTATCGAGGTTTATACTAATCGTATATAATTAAGAATAGGAGTGGTTGTATGAAAAATCAGTCAGAATGGTTCCAACCTAAAGAAGAAGTGTACATGCTTTTCCTAGTTGACCACGCGTTATCGTCCAAGCCGCATCTTTATAACGATATTACAGATGTTTACCAACAACGGGAGCTTACTTACTATCAAGCCTATCGTTCGTATGAGGTGGATCTCCAGCAAGCATTCTGTCATTATCCTTTTGAGCAAGTGAATGCCATGATTCAGTCTCTGGGTATTCTGCAGGTAGCTCATGTGGAGCAGTCTTACGAAACAATTTGGCCCCTTATCCGAAAGGGGTATGGTATCGTCTGGAAACACTGCAAGATCCATAAGGAGTTTAACTTTGAAATAATCAAGGGGGAGTTGGCCAAACGTTCCAATGGATTTCTAGATGCTGAAGAGACTGCCAACTTATTCTTTGTCGGCATTTATCTCTCCCATCATAAAAAAGACGTTTCACTTTTTACCGATTACTCAGTTGTCGATGAAGAGTTGAAACTTTTTATGGGGGATATTTTAGACAAGTTTAAAAACAAGCCGGAAGAACGAGTGCCTTTGTTCTCCCCTATTCATGAACAGTTTGGGAGAGAAACATCCCTAGATGACTTGGAGCAGCATATACAATTTTTCAAGAAAAGTGAGCATATAGGGGTAGCGTCAGGAAAATGCGAATTTACAACGCTAAGCCTATTTTCCTGACGAATTCTCTATTTTTAACAACGTTAAGAAAGTTGCAATGGTCTTAAAGAATCTAACGAAACTATTTTCTCCGAATTAAAATGGTATTCTCCTAATAAATTAATATGTTCCCAGCCTAAAGGTGACATATGGTGCAATAAGTCTTCATTAAAAATGCCTGCCTGTTTTTGATATTCAACTGCTTTTGTTAAATGTAAAGTATTCCAGATACTGATGGCATTGATAATTATGTTTAAAGCACTGGCCCTTTGCAATTGGTGCTGTATGGTTCGTTCCCTAAGCTCTCCTTGTTTTCCGAAGAAAATAGCTCTTGCCAGTCCATTCATGGCTTCTCCTTTATTCAATCCTCTTTGTATTTTTCTTCTTAATGACTCATCCGATATATAATTCAAAATAAAAATCGTTTTTTCTATTCGTCCCATCTCACGTAAGGCTGTGGCTAAGCTGTTTTGTCTTGAATAAGAACCTAGTTTTCCCATGATAAGAGATGCTGAAACTGTTCCTTCCCTTATAGAATGAGCTAATCGCAAAACATCCTCATAATTTTCTTTAATGATCTTTGTATTTATTTGCCCACGTAAAATGGCTTCTAATTTTGGATATTCACTAGCTTTATCTATTGTAAATAATTTTGAGTCTGATAAATCTCTTATTCTTGGAGCAAATTTAAATCCTAATAAATGGGTCAGTCCGAAAATTTGGTCTGTGTAACCGGCAGTGTCTGTATAATGCTCTTCTATGGTTAGATCCGTTTCATGGTGCAACAAACCGTCCAAAACATGAATTGCATCCCTTGAATTAGTATGAATAATTTTTGTATAGAAAGAAGAGAATTGGTCACTCGTAAATCGATAGATAGTAGCTCCTTTTCCGGTTCCATAATGTGGATTTGCATCTGCATGAAGTGATGAAACACCTAGCTGCATTCTCATACCGTCTGACGAGGATGTTGTACCGTCTCCCCAATAGGAAGATAATTGTAATTTATGATGAAAATTTACTAATACGGCTTGGGCTTTATTCATTGCATCTTCATACATGCGCCATTGAGACACATTGGCTAGTTGCTTATATGTAAGTCCGGGTGTTGCTTCAGCCATCTTGCTCAAACCAATATTCATTCCCATTCCTAAAAGAGCAGCCATGATAATGATTGTTTCTTCTTTATCTGGTTTTCGATTATTGGAAGCATGGGTGAATTGCTCATGAAATCCCGTTATATGAGCCACATCCATGAGTAAATCAGTTAATTTTATTCTTGGTAGCATCTGATACAGGCTTGCACTAAATTTTTTTGCCTCTTCTGGAACATCTTTTTCTAAGCGTGCAAGTGATAGCCTTCCTTTTTCAAGAGAAACTCCGTCCAACTTGTTGGAATTGGCAGCTAACCACTTTAACCTTTCATTAAGGCTGCTGGTTCTCTCCACCATATAATCATCGACTGATAAACTAACTGATAATCTAGTATTCTCCTTCGTTTGATTCCATGTATCTTCCGAAAACAAATATTCTTCAAAATCCCTATATTGTCTGCTACCAACAATGGAAACATCTCCTGCCCGAACATGCTCCCGAAGTTCTGTTAAAACAGCCATTTCATAGTAATGACGATTAATTGATGTACCATCATCCTCGTATAAATGTTTTTTCCATCGTTTTGAAATAAAATCCACAGGTGAGTCATCAGGAACTTTTCGCTTTCCAGATTCGTTCATTCCTCGGATAATCTCAACAGCCTGTAAAAGGGACTCATTTGCCTTTGTAGAATGAAATTCCAGTACTCTTAATAGCGTTGGCGTATATTTTCTAAGTGAATAAAATCGTTTTTGCAGTAAATCTAAATAATCATAGTCAGCAGGGCGTGCAAGCTCCTGAGCCTCTTCCACCGAAGAAACAAAAGAATTCCATTCGATAACGGATTCTAAAACCTTAAAAACATCTAATTTTTCCTGTTTTGCTTTGATCAAAGCTTGTCTGATGTTCGTAAAGTGTATAACTTTCTCATTAAGTTTTTTACCGTTTTGTTTCTGAATTTCCTCCTGAGCCTTACGTCCTTTTGATAACAGACTAAGTATTTGTCTGTCATGAATTTCAAACGCTTTATCCGTTAACTCCTGAGTGAGATGTAATAAATAGACGGTTAGTATCGAATATCGTTTATTTTCTTGAAAGTCACGGAATGCATAAGGCTCATATCTAGAACCTAAGCGAGACAACTGTAACAGGCGATTGCGATGCAAATGACTAATTTGCACTGTTTCTAATTCCATTCCTCGTATGTATTCGAGTCGTTCTATTACTTTTAGAAAAGTATCTGGTGAAGGATGACCCGGTGGCTCTTTTAACCAACCCAATATCGTTTTATTGGATTCGGATGGATGCTGTGAGGTAATAATCACTTCAAGCTTTTCTTTTTGCTCAATTGTTAAAGATTGATTAACCGTGTTGAATAACTTCCTTTCAGCCATTGCCCTTGCTTCCCACACCATTCTTTCAAGAGTAGTGATAGCGGGTAGGATGATTTTGTTTTTTCTTAGAAAATCTATACATTCATGTAACAAATGAATAGCGTCACCATTTTCCAAAGCTAATTGATGAAGATGCTTAAATGCCACTCGATATTCTTTTAGAGTAAAAGTTACAAAGTCATATTCACTTCGAATTTCTTTCAAATGATCCCAAAGTGTATTTTCTCTTTGAGGATAAAGACTAAGCGAAGGTGGAGTAGCATTGATTTGTTTCGATATGTAATGTATGACTGAATCCGGTATGTTTTTGATATGAGTGTATGGCCAACCGGGATACCGAAGAACAGCTAATTGAACGGCGAACCCTAAACGATTTTCTTCTCTTCTTCGTTTATTTATAATTTCTAAATCTCGTTTGGAAAACGTGTAGTAGGTTCCAAGCACCCACTCATCTTCAGGAACTTGTATAAGGGCCTGTCTCTGTTCCGGTGTAAGCAATTCTCTACCTCTCGCAAATTTCATTCAGCATCATCCCATTTCTGTATTTTTTATCACCTTTGTCTGTGACAATAAACATGAAAAAACAATTGCTAAAAAGTCCGAACTTCTATAATAGTTCGGACTTTTATTGAGTCATTTTAAATTTATTTTTATTGTATCTAGTTTGATTTCTTTTGTGCCGACTTTATAGATAGGTTCTACCAATACATAGTCTGTTTTTTCAGGATCGATTTCAAAGATTACTTTTGAATCAGATATTGTATTTGTTGAAACAGGTAACCCTTGACTATCCAATAATTTAAGTTCTAAATGTTCACCTTCTACACCAGCTGTATTCAAAATTTCATACGATATGGTAGCATTTGTTTGCCCCACAACTATTTTGTCAAAATGGATACGATAGGCTTCATTCACAGATGATACCGATTGTGCAATGTGAAGTTCTTTTGCTGGTAATTTTTCAACCGGGAGATTAAATGACCATTCCCCTTGAACTCCTGCAATATTTGTAAATGTAATAGGAAGCGTTAGGGAATCTACTGAATCCGAATTTGGATTTTCTAATATCATTGCGCCAGTAAATCCATTATCCTGTTTTGTTAAAGCGCCGATAGAACCACCCCACCAAGTTGTTTCATCAGTTCGGTCAAACATTTCATACGCATAGCCAGATTCGGGAGTTCTTTCCCCATCAATAGAATTGGGTAAACTTTCTCCATTGGCCTTAAATGTTAACCCAACATATTGACCATCATAAAATATTGACGTAATACTCATACTTACACCTTGATCCTCAACCGTTTCGTTGATTTCTGTAAGGAGCTGCTCTGTAGCTAATTCTTGACCGATTGGCATTTGATATTTTTCGTAAATGCTACCAAGTATCGGAACTTGTGCTAAAACGTTCGTAACTGGAGAAAAAACAAATCCTGAAGCAAGAAGCATCGCTGCTGCTACTGAAGTGAAAAATGACGTTCTTTTTAAAACACCCTTTGGCTTTTTTATATGCCGAGTTTTTTCTCCACGTTCAATTCCTGTATCAATTGCGTGCAGGATCTCTTCTTTCGGTATTTCAATATCTTTAAATAAGTCTTTTTGCATAATAATCATCTCCTAACGTTTTTTTTAACTCTAACTTGGCCCGGCGCAAATAGGTTTTCACAGTCGATTGAGGCTTCTTTAGTACAGTTGCAATGGTACGAATCGGTAAATCGTAATAATAGAAAAGAGTGATTGCATTACGATAATCAACATTTAGCGTAGAAAGGGCTTCTGATAAATCAATAGATGGATCTTCTATTTGATTTGACTCTAAAAGAAATTGAATCGTTTCTTCGGGCAATTGAATCGTTTTCTTTTTACGCTCCAATTCTTTATAAGCTGTTCGAATTAATATCTTGACAAGCCATGTACTAAAATAAACTGGAGATTTGAGTTGATGGATCGAAATATATGCTTTATAGGTAGCTTCTTGTAGTACGTCGAGTGCGTCCTCTTTATTGCGCATGTGCAGGTAAGCAATTTTATACAATTTCTCACTTTCAATTTTTACTAATTGTTCAAATGCTTCTTTATCGCCTGCCACAGCTAACTCGACTAATTGAATAGAATATGACATGTAGCAACCTCCTTTCACTTATTAGAGGCAGATAGAGTAGAAAAAAGTTTCAACTTCGGAGATTTTATATCTATTTAAATATATTCGTATAATTGCCAGTAATCAAAAAATCTTCCTGTTTAGTTTTGAACACCTAACATATTTGGGTGTCACTTTTGGAGATAATTTGCACTTGTTTCAAGTGCTATTTTGCACTATGAACATATATAAAAAGTCCAATTTCTCAACATTAAAATCAAGAAATTGGACCAGTTTCTTATTTCACAATCGGGCTTATTGTTGAAAGGTCGCAACTCCTTTTGCCAGAATTGCGCCCGATTATTGAAATTTTAACCAAAAATCAATAGACCAACCTTGTAGCCGAAACCTGTTTCCCAGAAGACCAGGAAAACAACCATAATGAGAAACCAAGAAGTTCGCCAAGCTTTATTAGCACGGACGAATTGAATAACGTAAAAGATAATCCAAGCTACAAATGAACCCCCTGTGCCAAACCACATATAGGGATATATTCCATCTTGGCTCATTCCCGCGCCAAATAAGGCTAAAAGGTTAAACGATAACAATAAAAGGAAAATAATAATATTATATATGTGAAAGGCTTTCTTACCCATAAAGTACCTCCTTTGCCACAATATGACCAATTTCTATAAGCAGACACAAATCTTGTTACAGGACTGCGCCCGTTTACGGAAAGATTACTTTTCCTTATTCATACAATCCGTGCAAAAAATTTCACTTTCTTTTTTCAAATAGGCTTTAATTTCAACCATAATCGTATTCTTCGGAGCCTTCATCTTCGCATAGATTTCTTCACCATCTTGAATTTCTCGATCGCAATTAAAGCAATATAGCGTACGTTTAAACATTTGAATATCTCCTTTGTTTTTTCAGAATCTGGCCCGATTGCTGAACCAAGATTCATCTATCTATTTTCATTATAGCTTATAAAAAAGGTCCTAACTTTAGAGAAGCTATTGTTTGTTCCAAAACTCGTCCTTTTCTGAACACACTCCTTTTTAATTCATAAGGAGCGTTTTTTATCGTTTTAAGTGTAACAAAACTCAGTTCATTAATCTATGTCCATTAACTATGCGTTTGTCATCTTATGTTACAATGGAATTAAAGGGAAAAAGAGAAAAGAGTGATTTTGATGTTAATTGGTTATGCACGTGTATCAACAGGACTACAAAATTTGGATTTACAATTGGATGCTTTAACGCAATATGGTTGTACGAAAATTTTTCAGGACAAAATGAGTGGAGCAAAAAAACAACGTCCCGGTTTGGAAGAAGCAATTAAGTATGCACGTAAAGGAGATACGCTTGTCGTTTGGCGATTAGATCGACTAGGGCGCAACATGCAAGACTTGATTCAAATTGTGAATAGCTTAAATACACAAGGTATTGGCTTTCATAGCCTACAAGAGAATATAACAATGGACAAAGGCAATGCGACGGGTCAATTAATGTTTCACTTGTTCGCAGCTTTTGCAGAATTTGAACGTAATTTGATCGAGGAGCGCTCGGCTGCGGGACGTGCAGCTGCCAAAGCACGTGGGCGTTTAGGTGGTCGCCCCGAGAAGTATGGCTCAAAAGATATTGAGATGATGAAGGCTTTAATCGAGAGTGGCACACCAATTAAAGATGTTGCTGAAAGGTGGGGGGTATCTCGCACGACGATTTATCGCTATTTAGAAAAACAATAAATGGGAAAGGTTGGTGTCTATGCAAAATGGACATTCTCCATTAATAGCTTATTCATGCAATGAAAAGAGTCTAAATTCTCAGTATTAAATTGATAATTTAGACTCTTTAATATTGAAATTCCTTAACGTTGTAAATCCGCATTTTCCTGACGCTACCCCTAATTCAGCTATGCTAGCCAACATTCTGAAAAAGAATCGCCCCATAGCTGTTGTTGTGTCAATTTTATCCTGAATAGACGCGAAATGGATTCCTTTTGCTTCAAACTGTTCCATGAGTTCGATTAAATGTTTGGTACTCCGACTGATACGATCTAATTTATAGACAACTACTGTGTCACCCTTACGTAATACTTTAAGAAGCTCCTCCAACTGCGGGCGATTTTTCCTTTTACCAGATTCTTTTTCTTCAAAAGTTTCGTCCACTCCATGACGATCCAATGCATCAAGTTGTAATGATAATGACTGATCTTGCGTACTCACACGTGCATAACCAAATTTCAATTTGAAACTCCCCTTTCCATACAAATTAATTATACCAAAAAGGGGGTTAAGGCTGATGTATTGGTATTCTGTTTTTGGTTATAGTTTTGGGTATGTATTTTAGCACTATTTGAGACTTTTAAAGACGCTCACTCACCATAACCATAAACGGTCGTTTATGGTTGTTGTTTTTTAACAAGAAAATAGATATTTCTGTTAAAAATAGATAAGAGAATGTGAAAAAGGTGTATTTAAACTAACTAGGCAGGATAGTCGAATTCTTAGTGTTGACAGGAATAAGAAGTTTGTATTAAAATAAAAATTGATTGAAAGACCAATTTAAAAATTGAATAACCAATATAAACGAGAGGAAGACCCTGATGGAAAACAAACAATCTTTTATTGCTGAAGCACGAAGAGAACAGATTATTCAAGCTTGTATTGATACACTCGATGAACTTGGCTATACAAATGTCAGTTTAACTAAAGTCGCTAAAAAGGCAAAAGTGAGTACAGGATTAATTTCGTATCATTTTTCTGGCAAAATGGATTTAATCAATCAAACCTTAGTGCATTTATTTAACAAAAAATTGGATTTTATTAGTGGGAAGGTTGTTCGAGAAGAAACGGCTATTTCACAATTAAAAGCATATATTGAAGCTAGTTTGGCTTACCAAGTGGCTAATTATAAAAATAATATCGCATTGATTGAAATTGTCTTTAACGCTAAAGACGAAGAAGGAGTGCCTTACTATAAAGCTGATGATGACGAGGAAGATCTGTTAAATGTATTGCTCAAAGAGATTTTATTAGAGGGACAAAAGAAACAAGAGTTTTCTAATGAATTTGATGTAGAAATGATCTGTGTTCTGATTCAAGGTGCAATAGAAGAAAGTATGCTTAAAAATAGGGCTTCCTTTAGTCTTGAGAAGTATAGGGATGATTTAACTAGAGTAATAACAAAAATAGTTATGTAACATCAAAAGGTCTATTTCCCTTTAATTAGAATAATTGATGGTTGAATAAGGATATATATTTATGCGTATTTGTTGTTTGATAATTATTATTTTCATTTGTATTGAATATTTTTGTCAGAATTTCAAGATACTCTAAACATCTTAATTCAACTATTTTTAACTATAAAGTCTCGGAGGTAACAATCCCAATGAAAAATACATCCACAATTGGTATGGGTTTCTTGGAAAAATTGATTGCAGTATTATTTCCTATTGTTTTAGGAACGATAGGTTGGTTTCTTCCAAAGTTGTTGGAATTCGTAAAAAGTATATCTTTCTTTTCTGATTCAAAAGTCATTGAACTTTTGGATGCATTCAACCCTTTTTGGGTGTCTATTATCTTGATGTTCGTAGGTGTAGTTATAGGTGTTCTTTTATCACTAACAGTTTATAGTGAAGCACTAAAAATGAGCATAAGCGATCAAGAAATATTGATCAATAAAGATGATAAAGAAAAGATAATTAGAAAATCTGAGGTAAAAGAAATCTTTATGGAAGATAATAATGTCGTAATTACTGGAAATAAAGGTCAAGAACTTTTGAGTGAAAAGACGGATATTAAGAAGGAAAAAATACGAGAAATCTTTCTGTATCATCATTACCTTTGGTGTGAACAGGACCCTTATGTAGATGAATTCAAACTTTGGGCCCTAGAAGATCATTTACTTGGGGAGAACACCAATTCAATCTTATATGAACGTAGAAATGCAATTAGAGAAGGAGATAAGAAAAAGGCAAAAAATTTAAAAATGGATTTAAATGAGCTAGGGGTAGTTGTGAAAGATCAGGGTAAGGATCAATATGTACGAAAGATTTAACTAAACAAGCCAAATTTAAAAAAGTCGGTTCCTTAGCGTATAGGAATTCGACTTTTTAGGTTGCAATTTGCTTAGCGTATAATATATGCGTTTTGTCGACATGACCCCTAATTACAGTAATGGCTGGTGTGAACCAATTAGAACGAGATCTTATCCGTATGCGTCAACGAGAAGGGATTGAGCTGGCTAAGAAAGAAGGGAAGTTTAAGGGTCGTTTAAAGAAATATCATAAAAATCACGCAGGAATGAAATATGCAGTAAAACTATATAAAGAAGGCGGTATGACTGTAAATCAAATTTGCGAAATTACTAATGTGTCTAGGGCTTCATTATATAGAAGGCTATCGGAAGGAAACAAATAGTTTGTCCTGATTCTATCAAAAGGTTTATTTTTTGATACCAACATTTTTAGGCATGAAATGTCGGCAATTATTATCTATTTTGTTTTAAAGTAAATATTGAAAGGGAGTAAACTTATGGATTGGCTAGAAAGAATGAACAATGCGTTAAACTACATTGAAAATAGCTTGAATGAAGAAATAGACTACAAAGAGATTGCAAAAGCAGCTAATTGTTCTGAGTTTCATTTTTCAAGAATGTTCTCTTCAATCTCAGGTATATCGCTATCAGAATATATTAGACGTAGACGGTTAACACTCGCAGCATTTGAAATTCAAAAAAGTGATATTCGGATCATTGATGTGGCAATTAAATATGGTTATGTTTCTTCTGATACTTTCTCACGTGCTTTTCAAAAAATGCATGGAGTAACCCCTTCCAATGCTCGTAATAGAGGGGTACAGTTAAAAGCCTTTCCCAGAATTTCCTTTCAAATTTCTATTAAAGGAGATACCGAGATGGAGTACAGAATTGAAAACCTTGATTTTGAATTAAGAATTGTTGGAAAAAGTAAGCCAGTAAAAACAAGCAGAGCATTTAAAACAATCCCTACGCTTTGGAACACTGCGAAAAAAGATGGATTTATGCAAGAACTAGTAGATATGTCATGGGAAAATCCAAAATGCACGCTTGAAAGCCTTCTGGGGGTTTGCGGAAAAGAAGCTGCCATAACAGATGAACAATTTTCCTATTTCATGGGCGTAAGATACGATGGGGAATCCCCAGAAAATATGGAGACGCTTATTATTCCCGCAAGTACATGGGCAGTTTTTCCGAACATAGTGGATGCATGGAAACGTTTATATTCCGAGTGGGTCCCTACCTCCGAGTATGAACTTGCAAATTTACCGTGTATAGAATGTTATTACGGTCCGAAGCATAAACCAAGACACGAACTCTGGGTCCCTGTTATCCCGAAGTAAATTACATATTCAGTAATAGAATGCTGTTTATGGAGTAACGAAAAAAGAGCCTAATTTCTCAATTTAGGTGATGGGAAATCAGGCTTTTTATATTGGAAATTCCTTATCGTTGTAAATCCGCATTTTCCTGACGCTACCCCTTTAATGAGAAGTGAATACGACTTCATTATATCCATTGAGTTAATTAGAAAGGGTGATTCATTTGACTAAATCTTATATGTTAAATGGGTTTGAATACACGTTATCAAACTATCGAATGAAATATAATTCAAGCTTCCACGAAAACCATGGAAAACCGTTTACAGAAGAAGAGCTCGCTTACATATGTTCCATATGGGATGTTACTAAAAAGGATAGTATATCGAGAGTTCTGGGTAGAACGCATGGAACAATATTAAAGAAAGTTAATGATTTAAGAAGGAATGACCAATTTGAATATTATAAACGATTGGGTTTAGATCTTTATCATAGTTATGTAGTCTCTTAGATAAAAGGAGGTCGTTCCATTGGATAATCGGTCAACCATTAACTCCGTCAAGCGGCATTATCTATATGCTACTGTCTGCTCCATTCTTGGAATCTTTTTTACGATATATATATTAATTGATCGCAATCCTCCTGTAATAGTATTTGTGCTATCAGCAATTAGTACAGCTATAATAGGAGGTTTGATTGGAGTGGTTATTTCTAATTTTTTTGAAGTAAGTAGATTAAAAAAACAATAAGAGAAGTGATTGACGGAATTGAGAAATTTTAGTATGCTAATTATGTAATTTGGTGGTAAATAACCAACCAAATATAATTATCCCTTAAAGAATTTAAATTACATAATATGGCAAAGAGGAATACCCTCACGCAAAATTACTGTGCTTTTTAGTACAGAGACTTTGTGTGGGGGTTTTTT
This sequence comes from Psychrobacillus sp. FSL K6-1267, assembly GCF_038003265.1. Classification (NCBI taxonomy): domain Bacteria; kingdom Bacillati; phylum Bacillota; class Bacilli; order Caryophanales; family Bacillaceae; genus Psychrobacillus; species Psychrobacillus sp. FSL K6-1267. The sequence continues at coordinate 39,102 of NZ_JBBOOR010000002.1, forward strand.
ATTTGTGATAGACGAAAGGAGTGTGGAGCTAAAGAAAAACTACCAAAAGGCAGCTTATTCTTTAGTACTTGAAAAGTTATGCTTTTTAAGAAGTAATTCAATCGCTTGATCTAATAGCTTCGACATTGGAATATCTGTTTCTTTTGATAATGCTATCAATGAGTGATTCAAATCATTTCTAAGTGAATTAGAAAATTTTGTACGAGTTACTAACTTATTATTTTTAGCCATACGATTACTCCATTCTCATTTATTTATATTTATTATACATCTCCCATTAGGTGCTTGCAAGTGCTTGCACCCAATGGAATTTTATAGTATAATTAAGGTAAGAAATGGTTATGTTGTATTTCTTTATAAAGAGATTAGGATAATCGAAAGGGGAAATGAAAAATGTTAAAAACAGTAGGTAAATGGACAGTAGTAGGAGCAGTAGCTCTAAGTATTTTAGGAGGAGTAGGCGGAGTTGGACAAGAACCAATTCAAGTTGAAGCAGCTACTAAAGCACTTCCAGATAATCACACGATACAGGAATTAAAAGTGGAGTGGAGAAAAGATTTATCTCATGGTTTCTTAGTTCACGTAGGAGATAGAAAAGGTACACTATTATTACGAGTGGACCAACCAAAAGTAGAAAGAAATATTGAGTGGGTGAACTGGAGTATAACTAAACCTAAATCCGTTAGCTTTACAATGCATACGAAAATTAATGAACGACCTTATTTACCTCCATTTTATTTTGATAGTGGTTACTTTAACAACGGAGGTAAAAGGTTCGCTGACGATGCTACTTTAAGATATGGTTTAATGAAATTCAGTGATTTCTCTGATCCCAATTATTATGCTGCCTTATCTATCTACTTACCGCAAAAATACAATAATGATGGAACATACTGGTTTGGTGGTAATGGATATGCACTCAATGAAGATGGTCAGGTAAAAGCATATTTCTTTGAAAATGTAGATGTTGTTGAAGATAGTATTAAAAGAGTTAGTAATGGAGGCACTTTTCCTCTTATGAACAAGGTTATGTGGGGCAAAACGGAACTTTGGAAGGGACAGTTAGGAAAAGTAACTATAAAAAAACCATCTACTTTATGGAAAAGGTTAGAAAATGGTAATTTAGAAAAAGTGCGTGATTTGAAAATTGGAGATGAATATCGCGTCTATAGATATATAGATGAACGTAATGGTTTATATGGAGTAGGTGCAGGGATGTTTGTTGAAAGAAACACATCCACAGTGCTTTATGAGACACCATCAAAACGTAATCTTCGATTAGTTAAAATTATGCATGGGGAGCGTTAATGAAACAGCCTAAAAAATTTTTTATCATATTATTGGTGCTATTGTTAGCACCAATATTCCCATTAGGAAATAATATTACTGTAAATGCTGCCCCCACAATGGACACGCTAGGTGGGCCAAAATCTGAAGTTCATCGGCGTGTAGATCCCTCTTTATGGGATAGTGCACTATCGCCAGGTAGTAATGGAGAACGTTGGCTATTAAAATCAGTAAATGCTAATAGAGCTAATTGGTTAGAATGGCATATTAAAAACGGTAACTCAAATTGGCAAGTGAAGGTAGGCTATGAAAGTCCTACCGCATATTCACCTCCTGCTGGTTGGGAAATCCAAGGAATATTAAAGTATCCTGTTTATAAGCCAAGACATTATCCTATTTCTATTAGAGACTGTTCTATACAAAGTGGCGTAACGCCTCCAGCTACTGCCCCGGCAGGTAGTAGTTCATGTCATCCCCATAAATATCAAGACCATCTAAGCAATAATCAATGGGTATTTGGCATAGCCTACTCACATTGGAATCATGATAGACCTGAAGATACATGGGAAGGAAAAGTAGGGCCATTCTACATTTTTGATTCCGCTGAGCAAAATGGTTATGCATATGATTTTCGTATTAAGCCAGTAGGTGGTACTACACCGCCTGTTACACCGCCAACGGATCCACCACCAGAAGGAACGACTCCTATTGATCCTGGACCACCGCCTGTGTCACCACCCCCTACTGAATCTTGTCCAAGAAATGTTAGTGTAGGAGCTTCAGGTTCTATGGGAGAAAGTAATATGTTAGCAGACCCCAACGGTAAGATAATTGAATCTCCCGAAAGTGGTATCTTTAATGTTTTAAAATATGGAATACCATCTTTTGAATATCTAAAGGTAGAGGGGCAATCCGAAAAGTATTTAAGTGATTATAGGTATCAAGGTATGAGTGGTTCGGTTACTTATCAAGTTAAAGTGACTAAAGACTATATACTTAGATGGCTGGATAAAGCAGCAAATACCTACAAATATGAACACGTTCGCCAAGAACAAGTCGTAAGCGATGGTTATAGTGTTTCTTATTGGCAAATCGGACATTTAGCTGTGTATTCCTTTAATGATGCTATCTTTAGAAATTATGCACTGCCTAATGAGATGGTTATTGTACCCAATTTTCAACGGGTCTCAGCTAACTCTAGTCACAGTGCAAGCGTAGGTGATCATGTATTCCCTAAAGATTGTCAAAGTATTTACCTAGGATTAGAAACAATAGAAGGTGGGGAGACGCAGCCTTCTGCTCCATCTCCTGACTTTGAAGGTTCAGCTAATAAAGGTAGCCGTCCTCCAGATGTAAAAAATGACTATGTAAATGTAGACGGTTATACTTCGATGCCTAATGGTATGGCATCTCAGAATGCTCCAACGCCAACACCTATTCCAAAGGCTCCGCAGGTAAAAGTAGAACAATCGTCTTTACAGATTGAGCCGACTAAAGTGAATAAGTGGCAAACACCAAGTTCTATAACAGCAAGGTATGAAACAATTCATACAGTGAACACAAGTGGAGGTACCAGAGAGTTTACAGGTACATCACCTACCAAGATTAATACTGTTACTGTTCATACACCTGTTGTTATGTATGCTAAAGCCTCAGATGATAAGGAACATGACCAAAGAACAGATCCGCCGAATAGAGCTACTCCTGCAAATGCAGACACAGACAGACACGCATTTATCTTAGATAGACCATTTACCGTTACTTTACCTACAGAAGGACAACATTTAGATGTAGGAATGGCTCCTGGTTATGGCAATCGAGATTATGCTAAGTATACAAAAACAGATGGGAAACAAGTTAAGTTCCCATTTGATGTTTATACAGCTGATAAGAGTGCTTTCTATCCCAAGGAAACATGGATTAAGGTTCCTTTAAATCAAAAAGAAGTAACATTCTTTATGCCTGTATGGGTGCCAGAAGGGGAATATACAGTGAAATTCCGTAGCATTGCAATTAATGCTCCAGCTGAATTGCCTGAAGAACATCATGCCAATTTGAATTTAATCTATCGTACTCCTAATGGAGTGATGGAGAACCACGTTGCTTATGACACTATAGAAGTTGATGTAGTTGGTAGATTATATGATTTTCGTGTAACAGATGTACTTGATTACAATTGGGAATCTGTATTCCGTACCACTACTGGTTTAATTGAGCATACTGGTAATCATTATTGGGTTGGAGACAAAATGATTGATGGACAACCTCGTACTACCTTTGCAGAACCATTTAGATTACCGATTCGTCATGGTAGCCATCCAGATGGATATAAGAATGTTGCAGTCAAAACAGGCTATCAGTTTAAATTTGATCTAAAGACAAAAGGAGATATGAGGGAGCAGAATGATGGTGTACACATTACTCCTTCGTTCTATTTTGTAGATAAAAACGGACAAAATCGACAAAAAGTAGATGTTTATTATCATAATGATTCCAACTACTTTGTGAAGGTTGGTTCGAGCCAGGATAAAGAGTATCGAATGGTTAAATTAAATGAACCTTTGCGAAACGTGCCAACTTCTCAATTGCATAACACAGCAGACTATTATTACCGTCATGCTGATAAGTATGGTTATGTGAATGAAAAAAACAATCAGTTCATTCATACCTTTATACGTAATTTTGAAAGAGATTACTCAAAGAAAGAGAATGCCACTGGTCCTTATGGAGATCAGATTCTTCATTGGAAATTACGTACATTCATAGGCCCCTTAGCTAACTCAGTGCCAGCTAATGCTATGGTTCCACAAGATGATGCTATTTCATCGGAGCAGCAATGGTACGGAGAATACAGCTTACCAAATGACCTCTATATAGTAGAAGAGGGCAGAGATATAGCTGGTTATGGTCTCACTCACAGGTTAAATAAGACACATCCTATTTTCTTACGTGACGGGTATCTAATTGTTAACTTTGATATCGAGTCCATTCAAGATGGAGACTTATCGAAACCTCACTTGCAATATATAAATGCAGAGTTGACAAATCAATGGAAACGGGAAGGTTTTAAATACAACTTCTCAGATCCATATGGCTATGTTTTCCCGCTTATCGATGGTGATGTAATTTTCTATCATGGAGATCAATCAAGTCTACAAGATTTTGATCCCGCGGTAACACATTAATAAATATGAAAATATCTCCTGCTAGCATTGTTTAGTAGGAGATTTTTTTATAAATAATATTAGGGGAGAGTAATTAAATGATTATAGAAATATCTTTATTTCCTTTATTGTATATTCCGATATTAGCACTATTGTTGAGTATTTTCTCATGCTATTTATACGTAAAAATGAAGCTAAAAAATGATTTATATATGATGATTGGCTACTTGTTAGCCACTGTAATATCTACTTTTTTATTTGTGTATATTAATGTTGAACGGTTGTTTTTTTGGGACAAACCCTATCATATAGCAAGTATAGTAGTACTTTTAACATTACTTCCTATGGCAGTATTCAAAGGAAAGCATCCCAAGTATAGGGAGAATTTATTCTTTTTTATACTATTAATAGCTGTTTTTCTTTCTTACTTCTTTACTTATTTGATTGCAGGAACGCTTGTTACACTACTATTTTTGGGTTATGGAGTGTATCAACTATACAGTATTAAGAATGGGAATATTGAAGAAGATGGAATTAGAGCACTATTAATTTTATTTATAGGATTATTTAGCGGAATTGGACAATGGCTACCTTTTGAAAGCGGCGGCTTTTTTTATAGTGTATTACTTCTTTTTTTACTGCTATATGAATGTTTAAGGTACTTTGAGAGGATGGTAAAGCTGTTCAGGAGTGCTGGTATGAATAGCATTACAGATCCACTCACAGGGCTATTTAATAAAGGATTTTTATTGAAAAAGGCAGAACAATTAGCAGAGGAACAATCCATTTCTATTATCTTCATAGATATAGATAACTTTAAATATTTGAATGACACGAAAGGTCATGAACATGGCGATAGAATTTTAAAACAAGTTGGGGCAATCTTTAAAACGGTTATAAATAATAAGGGATTTGTCTGTCGTTTTGGTGGTGAAGAAATGGTGGCTATTGTTCTAAATGGAAATGCTAAAAGACTTGCAGAACAGTTTCGTGAACAAGTAGAGAAGAAAACAGAAGTAACTGTTAGTGTGGGAGTAGCAGGTGGAAATGGGAACGGTAGAGAAATAATTAAACTAGCGGATGAAAACATGTATAAAGCTAAGCACAATGGAAAAAACCAAGTCATTCTTAGTGGTATATAGAATCAATATTTAGCAATATGAGTAAATTTTAAAAGATATTTAACATAACTGTAAGCACTTGATAATAAAATATTATTGTTTTATAAGAAATATTGCTCTATTATTAGATAAGCAACTCAAAAACCATAATTAATGCTTTATGGTATATTTTGGGATATTTTAAAAAGAAAGTAGTGTTTTATCTTGTTGTTTTACCAAGAAATGAGTTATACATACACAAGAATTAAAAACATTGAAGAATCAAATGGTACATCAACACTCTTTCTTTACGTGGAATTAGCTCTATATAAAAGACAAGTCACTAAAGATGTAAATAGGCAGCAAGTTCAAGACGTGGTATCTGAAATAATTAGGGTTCCTTTAGAGGAAGCTCCTAAAGAATATAAAGAGTTAGAAGATGGAGAATTATACTTAGATATATCTAAAGAGACTTTTGAAAAGTTGAAAATTTTGGCAATAGCTAATTTTATTGCATTCGCGTCCTATTCAGAATAATTTTAATGAGCTACTTGAAGTATAAATAGTCGTTTGATATGATTTATATATATCAATTTATTTTACTTTTTTTGCAAGCTCACTCTTTTAAGAGTAGTTCTGTGGTGATGATTAATTTATGCCTTTGGGCTTTTTGTGTTTCATAGCATTTTTATTTTGCTATGTGATCAAACAGCCTAAAGGCATTTTTTTGTTGTCTAAAAATAATTGATATACAAAAAAATTGGGAAAGGGTGTTATGAATGTTAAATGGTTTTAACAGTAGAACTATTTATCAAAAGATAGGGGGGATTATGCTATGCAACCTTACTATCGAGTAACTTGTTTTATGGAAAAAGAACCATCAGAGATATTTCCTTTGTTACTTCCACTACATTTCAAATGGGCCGAGCGAGAATCTATTGTATGGGAAAAAAACGGAATCAGGTTACAAATTATTCCGTTTTCTTCAAAAGGATCTGATTCCATGGGTTATCGTATTCTCTATCATGGGAATCCAGATACATTTGTTAAGTTGATGGATCATTTCTTAGGAGGATTTACACCATTTTTCAGTGGAATCGAATGGATTAATCAAACGAAAAATTCCCAAGAAAGTTTAGTGAAATTGGCTGAAGAGGAACGATACGAGCGTTGTTCCATGTATGGATTATACGAGCATAAAGGAGTAGGGATTGTGCTTATGCCATCTGGAGAAGTAAACCTGCAGGTTAGAAATCGGAAAATCAATAGCTTTAATTTAAGCAAATTAATGTATTGTATTGAGTCTGTAGCAGCTGCGTTTCAACCTAAAGCTGTTGACCTCTTTTCCTTTCTTGAAAAAGAGCAAGAAGTTTATTATGCATAGACTTTTTGGTAGTAGTTACAGATTATCGTGAGTGCCAAAATAATTAAATATCATTCGCTACAAGGGAAGAGGATGAAACTCTTTCCTTGTTTTTATTAATGGGAGGAAAACAAAAATGAATACAGCTGTTTTTGTTCAACAACTACCTGGACCAGTAATTAATCGTATTAAAAGAGAGTTAATCAGAGAAGATTCTTTTAACTCTCGCTCAAACAATGAAGAAGACATAGTAAATACTGCTTTAAGCAGCCGTCTATGTGATTTAGAAAATAAGATTGATATTTCTAAGGTAGTCAATGAACTAGTTTTTTGGAAAGAGCTTGGTCGAGATGTTGGTGAAATTGCTATAGGAGACACGATATGGGACTGTAACGGCAATCTATTTCTTGTATTAAGAAATCCTTCACGAGTAGGAACAGTGAGCCTAAGTGATGCCAAAGCCATGTATGAAGACGGAAGTCTATTACATCTTTCTGTAGATGAGGAAATCCTTACACTAAGTTGGTTTATGGAGTAAATAAAAGACTATTTATAAAGGGGAGTTTAATCATGGTACAAAAATTTAATGTAGTAATTAAAAATTTTCATAACGATACTGATGTAATTTTGTTAACAAAACAACCAGTTTCACAGAGAAGAGCGTTAAAGATTAAGCGAGGGGTAAAACATAACATAAATCATGCAACATGTTACGTAGAAGTGAATAAACATGTGTAAAAATTGTAAACAAAAATTCATTTTTTACGTAGCAGAGACTACCTGTGTTAAGGAAGCAACTAAAGCATTTAAAGAAATGTTTGAGAGCTATCAACTACCAAATGAGGTAGAAATAGTAGAAGAAAAAAACACTATTGGCGTTACTACATTTGAGCGTCACTTAGAGAGCGTGGAAATTCAATTTATAGATGAATTCGAAGAATATATGAGACCACAAAATAAAATTTATATTTATAAATCTAATATGTTAATTTGGAACAATTCTTTAGTTTTGGTTTGTATTGCAGACCGAAAACCATATCAGTGTCTTAGTTTCAATTACATGCCTGGGAGAAAAGTATATTAATCAAAAAGGGGAGTTCTAATGAAAAAGACTATGAATTTTGAAAAGTGGAGAAAAAAAGTATTAATTGAGGTATTAGAATATGAGGGACAAACATGGATTGATTTAAAAAATCCTAGAACAAAAAAGGATTTAGCTACCGTTACAACAGGGCTTCGTGTAGGAGTACCAAAGAATTATGTTGCAATCAAGAACTACTCTGAGAATACAGGCGTGCTTGATTTTCTGATAGAAGCAGGAGTAATAGAACTGCCTGCTTTCTATGTACCTTCAGGCTTTGTAAATATTCCAGTTTGTAAGTTACTTGTGAAACCTACGAAAGTATATTAATTTAAAAAAACGGTTCTATAATATTTGTTGGGGTTTTCCTACAATTGCGCATGAAAAATGCACGTAACTTCCGATTCTTTTATACTTGAATTGTCGAGAAACAAGTATGAAAAGGAGCTACGTGCATATGAATTTTACCATGAATGTCCCAGGATTAAAAGGTGTAACTATTCACAAAGTGGAGGAAAAAGGCGAGCGTATTGCTCTTCATGTTTCGTTGCCAAAGAAAGCGCATAACTGTCCAAACTGCCATCAAGTAACGTCCAAAGTCCATGACTATCGGATTCAAAAGAACAAGCATTTAAAATGGTTTGAACCATTGACTATACTTTTTTATAAGCGTCGTCGTTATTCCTGTCCATGTGGGAAGCGGTTTTCGGAGAAACCCCCTTTCGTGGATAGATATCAGCGCTTCTCAAGAGAATGGAATCAAGTCGTGTGTATTCGTTCCATCAAAGCTAAGACTTTCAAAGAGGCCAGTGAAACACTTGGTTCTTCGAGTTCCACAGTGATTAGACGGTTTAAAGAGGCTGCGAAAAGAGAGCTTCTCAGCGGTGTCCGCCTGCCAAAAGTGATTGCGAACGATGAATATAAAGGAGACACAGACGCAGGCACCTATCAGTTGATTATTGCCAATGCCGAAACACATGAACCGCTTGATATATTACCGAATCGCCGCAAGGAAACAGTAAAAAACTATCTTTCCAAGTATTTAAACAGACTACATATGGCGTTCCATCATTTTATGGATTTAAATCGACGGTTGCAATGACTTCATCCATCCACATGACGTCAAATTTCATGTAATCAATCATTCTTTTCACTTCCTCCTTTAAATTAGAAAATGAGATTGCTTAATCAAATAAGCAAGTTCATCGCTATTCATCTATTTTGTATTAAAGGGTTTTTCTTCGTAATTCGTCACATCATATTGTCCAATTGTTTGATACTTCCCTGGATTTGTATTGGCATTTAGAAGTATCTGTGTCGTAACTTCGTCCCGAATATTTAGGTGAAAAAGAGACGAGTTTACGAAATGAAAAAAATGTAAACCACCTTTAAAGGTTCTATTTGAAAATCTTACGAAATGTCCCGTATAGAAATGTAAAATTAGTATATAATAAGATAAATTTGTAGACGTCTACAAAGAGTTGTATAATTAATGTAGACGATGGAGGGATTGTATGAAATCAAATGAACATGTATTAGACCGTATCAAGTTGTTATTGCAAGAACAGGGTAAATCATATCAGGATTTAAGTAATGACACGGGTATTAGTAAATCTCTAATTGGTCATATGCTATCAGCGGAACGTGTCATGAAGCCAGAGCGTTTAGTAGCCATTGCAAAAGCATTAGGTACGGAAGTAAAGGATTTAGTCAAAGTAAACGAAATAAATGAACCTTTAGAAGTTATTTTTAGAGGTGAACTAACGAATCGTCAATCAAAACGTGCTTTTGAAGCAGTTCTTTTCGCCATTGAAGATTATGTAACAATGAAGCAGGTGGACTAAATGAACGTAAGAGAACAAGCCGAAAAAACAGCGGAAGCCTTTGCTGCCTCTTTTTTAGATGATGTCTATGGTTACGACCTGTTTTTAGGCTCTCAAATTGAACGAATTTTGAGTGAGCAAGTACATTTATTGTATAAAAATATTGAAGACCCTGCCTTTTTTGGTGCAGCAGTTACGCATCAGACAGGCGATAAATTTATTGTATTAAATACGCATCATCCTTTACGAACACGCTATTTTACTGCGGCCCATGAGCTTTGGCATCTTTCAGAGGCTAGTCAAATGCAAAAAGAAAGTTTTGACCATGAACGTGCTGCAGACCGTTTTGCAGCATGTTTAATGTTGCCGAAGCCACTTGTAAAGTCGCTGTGGAAACGATTTAAAGCGAAGTGGAATGAAGAACAGGCGGTACTTGCGATTGCGGATTTATCAGCAGCTCCTTATAAGACGGTTGAACGTCGAATTACCGAGGTTGGAGAATCGATTAAAGTATCTCATTCAGAAGAAAAGTGGCAACAATTACGTGAATACTATGCTTTACCAGATTCACCACTTGATTTAGCCATTCATGATACAAAATTTCATGCTTATGAAAAGCAAGTATTACTCCATGTAGAGAACGGCTTAAATCCTTTAACAGCAAGTAATAAGTTAGCAAGCTTTGCACCGAGTGTTAGTGAACAGCTTCGACAAGAGGGTATAGTGGATGAATAAACGCCCAGGGAAAGTATTTGTAGATACGAATATTCTTTTACATGCAGATATGTATCAACACGATAATATTTTCGACTGGATTGATGCACTGTATGAAGAAGTATATATTCATCAAATTGTATTAGACGAAATATTAAGTGTAAGTGCTAGAAAAAAAGTGACACAATATATTGATGAAGGTCGATGGTATTTGTTTAATCCAGATGATGAAAGTTGTTTGTCTGATGATTTGTATGATATTTATGAAGGATATGTTCATCAGATTAAACAAGCATTTCGCCAGCTAGATCAGAAAAAGATGAAACAAGGACGTCGTTTAAAAGGAACAAATGATTTAGGTGAGATTCACTGTCTAGCTGCGGCCCTATTATTAAGTGCCACAATTATTTGTAGTAATGATGGGGATATTCAAGAGGTCATTGATGATAATGAAATTGAAGTTGCCTCAGAAGACGAACAGCAAAATATGAAGTTAGTGCAAGATACACTAAAGGACTTTTGTTATTATATATGTCTACATAAAATTGCTTCAGGTCCGAAAGTACGAAAGCTAATAAAAGCTTTTCAAAAAGAAAAATTACATGAATTAGATGCTTTATTAGAAACAATTAAATGATGGCAAATGAAAGCGAGCTCACCTAAATTAGGATAAGCTCGCTTTGTTAATTTCGGAACACAGGTATAATTTGATGAATAAAATTTTAGAGTTTATTAATAGTTTTTTATATACTATCTATTATAAATATTAAATTATATTTCATACATCATTTTATAAAATATAATAAATAATTAATTAGTTAAAATGAACCGTTATTCAATAACAAAAAAGATTCCTTTTTAGACGTGTAAAACGTATAATAAAAATTGAGAACAAATGATCTGTTTTGTAGAAAAGTATCTTTATAGATAAATCTATTATTCTATAAAGAGAAAATTCCAATTAAATAAAAATCGAATTTACGATAATTATAAATTTTTCTTTTTCTAAAAATCTCAAATAATATAAATGAAATAGGACTGAGTGAGATGGAGGGGAAGGAATGGACCAGATGAACGAGCATGGAGCTTTAATTCGTTTAAGCACGTGGCAAACGAATATGAAGGTCAATGCAACCATTGAAAAGGTGATTGAGCAGAAGAAGGAAGTGTATCGACCAGACTTTGAACGTTTCCTTCGTTTTTGTGAAATGGAGCAACGTGAGCCGAGCTTTGATGCAATGGAGAAATACTTGCATGAATCAATTGTAGAGCAGGGAGTTAAATATTCGACATTTAATCGCCGAGCAGCTGGTATTCAATACTTTTTAAAAGACGTTTTGAAATTAGAGCAAACACCTGAGCAGCAAAAGCGAATTCAAATTATACGCCAGCTTTATAATACAGAGGATTACTTACGCTTAAAGCCAATGCGTGGTGTTCGAGCTGAACGACAAGAGGAAGTTCTTTCTATTATAAATAAGTACGATACAAATAAAAAAGCGGACATTCGGAAGCGTGCTATTTGCTTCGTGAATTTAATTACGGCTAATCGTCCATCTGAAATGGTACGACTGAAGGTATCTGATTTTGATTTAGAAAATCGTACGGTACTTGTCATGTTAAAGAAGCAAGGGGATATGAAGGAAAAGCGATTGACGTTGGAATGCGTGAAGGCTGTTCAGAAGTATATCCAGTCCTCTCAGCTAAGTGCTGATGATTACTTTGTAGGTGCAGCAGATCGCTGGGGCAACTATAAAAATCGAATGATTACCGAGCGTAGCTATAACAGGCTCATTCATGAATGGCTGGGTTTCGCACCATACACGTTACGCAAAACTCAAATTACACATATGCATAGAAAAAAAGCCGACTTAGCCACAATCGCCAAGCAATCGGGGCATAAGTCGCTTCAGACCATCACACAGCATTATTTAGAAGTAGATAATGCGGATGTGGAGGAGTATTTGTAAAATATAAATAAATCATTTTCACCTTCTAAATAATGGTAAAATTTTTATAGATAATTAATTTTATAGCTTTAGAGGAGTGTGTTAATTGTGCAATATAGGTTGTATCCACCATTTTTTAAAGATGAGCTTAATTCAGATTTTAGTGAAGCATGGGAACGATTTTGTTTAAAATTATTAAAAATAGAAAATGATACTGAAATGATAAAAAAAAGAAAACCACCAGAACAGGGAGTAGATTTATTTTATAAAGATAAAAAGATAGCTTATCAATGTAAAAGTTTTCAAAAAGATGCTAATTTTAATATTACTAAAGCGCAATCTTCTTTGTCGATGGCACTAAAATATAAGGAATCAATTGGTTGGGATAGCTATTATATTTGTTCAAACGTTGAGCTTACAGGAAAACAAGAAATGCAATTAAAGACTAATTATAAGGGCGTTGAAATATTAGATTTTGAATATTGGATTAATTTGTGTAAGAAATATCCTCATATTGTACAAGAAAATTTCAGATTTTTAGTGGATGTTCCTAATAGATTTATTAGTTATAGAATTAAACAAATTGAGTCGATTTCGGAAGACCTTAAACTCTCTATTGATAAAAGTATAAATTCTTTTTGTGCATGGGTATATATGCATCAAACAGATGAGATTTTTAAAGTGCCACTTTCTAAATCAATGACTATTAAAGATCTAAAGCTTTATTTGCGAAGTATATTTGGACTATCTAATGCACCTGTTATAGATACCGTTGAAATTAAAGTTGAAATAGGTATTACAATTACTGAAATAAGATCAAATAAAGGAAACTTATTTGATTTTGAGGATTCTACGATTCTTGGTGAGATAGCTAATTTAGAAGAGTCTTTAATAGAACTATATATAAAATATGAATTTGCTGGTAAAGAGGATATAGTTTTTCAATTTGATTCATTACAAGATTTTGAACATAGTTTATTTAATTGGACTAAAAAGAAATCAAAAGCATTATCTGAAAATATTAGTCGCTTTAATGAAAGAGGTTATTAGTATGAGTAGTAATGAAAGTACTTTAAAAAAAGCGTTAGGGGTTACTCACTATGCTCTTTATACTGAAGCTTCATTGCCAGTGAATATTTCGTATGAATATTATGAAAAATATGTGAAGGTTATCGAAAAATTAGCTAATGGAAAAGAAAAATCAAAAAGAGAGTTAAATTTTAAATATATTTCGGGATTTACTCTTAATGGAAAATCATTTGTTAATGACTTAGTTGATCATATATGGATAGAAGAAGGAGTAATTATACAAACATATCATATGTTTTCAGAAATACTATCTTTTAATACATTTTCTGATTTTGTTGAGCCAAATAAGGAAATAGCTAATATTAAGCTATTTTATCAAGATACAGAAGGTATTAACGAACATGAAACAAATTACAGAACATCTATAATCAAGGAAAGAAAAATAATAGCTGAGTATCTGAGTATGTTTGCTACTAAGTTTATAATATTACATGAAATAGGTCACCACTTTAATGGACATATACTATTTTTACATAATGAATTAAATACTTCTAAGTTAGAAATCGATAATTATAAGAATAAAATTGAACCATTAGTTATTCAAACTTTAGAAATGGATGCAGATGCTTTTGCAATAAGTCAGTTGGCTAGAGAGTTATCTATTTTCATGGACAAAGATCCATTATTAAAAATAACATTAAAAAATAGGTTAGATATTCTAGGTATATGTATCTATTCTTTGAGTTGTTTATATAAGTTAATTTCAAATGAAAAAAATGATAATTATCAAAGCTTAAAAGAAAGTAAATATTTACCTTGTTCTTTAAGATACTTAAATAATTTAGAATGTCTAAAAACTAACTTACTATTCTTAAATATAGTTACAGAAGAGGAATTTGAAGAAGTAGCTAAAAAATATATGCTGTTAGCAGAAAGTGAATTTTCAAGTATTTTTACTGAACATTATGATTGGAAAAAGAATTTTAAATATATCAATTCAACTGTAGGGCAACTACGTTTATTGAAGAGTAAATGGAAGGAAATAAGAGATAATTTAGATAAATACGCTAGGTGTAATTTAGCAAAGTAAATAATTTAAATAGCTTCAAAAATTTAAAATTAAAATTGAAAGTTCTAATTCTGTTTAATTTTAATTTTTATTATATTTAAGGAGATTACTGATGAAAAGAGCACTAAATGAAACAAGATGGTTTTTTGATAATTATTTAAATGAGTATTTAAAAGAATCGATAATGTATTCAATTAAAGAGATAGATAGCAAGAATGATAAGTATTCAATTGATATGTATTGGGATGGAGATGAAAGTATTGGAGGTATCGGTGGATATAATATGCCCAAGAATCCTATTCAGAATCCATTTAAATCTGGTATAAAACGTAGCATTTATAGGCCTCTACAATACGCGGCAGCCGAAATAGACATTAGAGATATTAGATATGGAGCACGCCATGTCATTCAGTATGCAGGGATGCACTTAGAGGCAGTAGTGCGATATTTTTTAGCAACTAATCAAATTTTCGGTAAGATTAGACAATCTAATTCAACATTAGGCAAAGCTTTTAATCAATTAAAATCTAAGGGATTAATTGAAGCAGAATATATTGTTCCTTTTCAACAATTCATAAAATTATTTAATATGGCAAAGCATGAAATCAACATGGATGAAGAAAGAGAAAGATTATTTTCTTATGTTGATGCACTAATCTTATACTATTTAGCAAGAATATTAGGAGTGTACCTATTAAATAAAATGGATGAAGATGAATTTAATTCTAATTATGAAATTTCAATTGAAATGTAGGATGAATTTTATCATAAGTATTTCATTAAATCTAAAATTCCCTTTTTCTAAAAATCTTTTTTTATTTTTATACCTTCAATCTTGACCCGTGGCAATTAAGATGGTGTTTGGTAACCAAAAGGGTGGCGTTGGTAAAAGTACGTGTTCATACCTGTTCACATTGCTATTATCGCTACGTGGACATAAAGTGCTATTAATTGATATGGATAAGCAGGCGAACAGTACACACTGGCTGATTAATACGTTCAATATATTATTTGGGACACTCTACCAACGCAAAATACATACACGAAGAACGCTTTAGCAGCTTCTGATTATGCAATCGGGGTTGTAAAATGCGAGACTTCTTCATTAAACGGTGCGAAGGATTTCCAAGATACAACGAATACGTTAGGTAAAATCATGGAGGCAATGAAGCTGAAACCAGTCCAATTTGCAGGTGTGATTATTTATCTATTCTCTAGCCAGGGAACGCTACGTAAAGAGGTTGTAGAAGATATTAAGACGGATTTTGGCGAGCTTGCATATGAAAATATCATTAAGGCTCGTGACCGGATTGAGCGTTATACGAAAACGCCAATTGATTTAGACGCTAAACTTGATCATCATGACAAAAATGCACTACAAATGTATGATGATTTATTAAATGAAATTCTTGAAAAGGTGGGTATTGATTAAAACGAAAGTGATGAAGCGTAACGCATATGGTTTTCGTCGCTTCGATCACTTTCGTGCAAAGATTTTATTGAATATAAAGTATAAAGAGGTCGGAGTTCATCTTGGTTAAAGGGGTTAGTGGAAATGATGCCACCCCAACATTTGACGTTGAACCTAAAAAACGAATGCTATTAAATAGCATTCGTTTTTTGTTTAGATTTTATCACTAAAATGTATAATGGTGGAACTATTATAGTTTATTTAACTGATTACTTGTTATAATGGATATGTAAATAAGGATGAAAAGGGGAAAAAAAATGAGTGTACAGTCTCACCTTAATGGACTAGCATCAAATCTAAATTTAAAGCAAGATGAAAAGGACAAAGTTAATAAATCAATTGAGAATTTATCTAGTTTGTTAAATAAATATTTTAACAGTAATGACCTAAATAGCCATTTTAAATTTGGGTCTTATACGAGGGGGACTATTTTGCCAAGGAAAGCTGATGCCTTCTCTGATATAGATTATATGGTAATTTTTAATAATGCTAATAATTACAAACCACAGACTCTCTTAAACCATTTAAAATCTTTTGTGAATTACTATTATAAAAGCTCTGAAATCTATCAATCTCATCCAACTATCGTGCTTGAATTAAATCATATAAAGTTCGAGTTGGTACCTGCAATATTAGATTCATGGGGAAATATATATATACCATCAAAATCCTCACCATATGAACAATGGATAAAGACAGAGCCAAATGCATTTAATAAAAAACTAAGTGATAAAAACGGAAGTAACAACTTTGAAATTAAACCATTGGTCCGTTTGATGAAATATTGGAATCGATTAAATGGTAGCTATCTATCTTCATATCTTTTAGAAAACTGGATTGTAGAGAATAACCACTATTGGGGCTGCTCGAATATTAAGGAGTATATATATAAGACTATTGAAAATATAAACTATAACTCTAATGATCTACAGGGATATAAGGATAAAATAGACAGGGCCAAAAAAATAGTAGCCAAGACAAAAGAGTATGAACAATCCAACCTTCCAATTTCAGCAGAAAATGAAATAAAAAAATTATTCCCTAACTTTTAAGGAGAACAAAGCTCATGGAACGAATAGATACAGTTGCCAATCATTTTATTCCAGTAAATACAGCTAACAAGTGGAGTATTGGTCTTTTTTGGACTTCAGTTGTATTCTCTTGTTTAGTCTTTTTTACCGACGGCAATCAACTTTATAACAATGTCGCGAATATTATATTTATTATGGTTTCAATCTCTTATTTTATTGTTAGTAATTGGGTAAGTCTATTTTTATTGAGGGAAGCAAGAGATAAAAGAAGAGTACAATTATTATCAAATGCACTTGGAGTAAAGTTAGACGACGAGCATACTCACCTATATTACAACAATAATCAAAAGGAATCCCTCGTAAGATTAGGAATGAATGCGTTTGAGAATTCTTTGTTTACTTGGAGAGTGACCGAAGAAATGGGAAAAACTGAAAGAATAAAAGTGGTTTTGTATCTTTTATTCTTTGTCCTGATAACATTGATCAATGGTATCAGCATTAATTTCATATCAATTATTGCACAAACAGTTTTTACTACAGGATTAATTGTAAACCAAATCAGATTAGAGATTTTACGCTCATCCTGTAAACATCTATTTGCTGAATTTAGACAGTTGTTCCTTACAAATGGAACGCGTTATTCACAAAAATTTGCAGCAATTCTATTGCAGTTAGTCTTTAAATATGAAACAACGGTTGCTAGTATGGGAGTACACACTTCTACTAAGATATTTAACAAAATTAATTCTGATGTAACACAAGAATGGGAGAAGGTTAAAAAGAATCTCTCTTTATAGGGGAGAGTAGTGACAATTTTAGTTTCTAACTGAAGGGTCTTTGTGTTATTACTATTTCTGGTCAAACAGTTAAGTTATTTTTCAACCGTCTCATGTTTACATATTTTCATTTTTAAAATGTATTAACTTTATTGCCTTTATTAAAAATATAGTTTTCTTTTTAAAGAGGAATGATATAATAAATACATACTTATTAAATTCTTTTTTATGCAAATCTTCCTTTTGTGAACGATTATGCGGTGATGATTAAAAATAGCCTTTGGGCGATTAGTGTTTCATAGCAATTTTTATCTTTTGCTATGCTATTAATCAGCTCAAAGGCTTTTTTTGCGTCCAAAAAGATTTAATTAGTAAAAAACTTTGGGAAAGGGTGTTATTGGTGTCTAAAAACATCGGAGCAGTACAACAAATTTCAGTTATGGAGAGAGTAGGAAGAGAGGTTTTCAATACGGTACCACGAATTGATTGTACATACCGTGTTGAAGTGAGAACTTCGGATGGAGCTATCAGTTATTATGGGTTACGAACTCAAAATAAAGCGGCAGCACGGAAAGAGGCTGTTAAAATTATTAAACAATTGCTCACTAGTAAAGATGACCGAATCCTTTGGAGAATGGCTGGAGAGAGAAATTGGAGTTTAAATGTACCAGTTAATAAAGTATCTAAAATCAAACGAGGACTGAATTGGTTTTTTGACCTCGAAGATGTAGATTAAAAGCAAAAAGAAACCCAAATTTTGAGGCAAAAGTACGCCAAATCCTGCAACTCAATAAAGAATCTACTTCTGTAGAACGTGGAGTTTGGATGTTAGCTGCAGCTTAATAAAAAAACAAGGAGTCATATATGGCCTAAATTATTTGAAAATAAGAGTCATATATGGTATGGTGAGCATACTATGATAAAGTACAGACCAATAATAACAATAGCAGATGAGAACAATCAGGAAGTAGTATCTGATTTCTTAGAAAGGTTAAGACAGCAATCTTTTCATTCAGCGGAAGCTAAAATGCATCTATTATTCATATTACGTGCGTTAGACCTATTAACGGTAACACCATTAAGTGTTTTACAAAACAAGGTGGAGATAACGATTGATCTTGATGGTATGGAACGGACCAAACGGTATGAAATAGTCAAACCATTAGGAGTCAAACCTATCTATGAATTACGTTATGGTTTAAACGAAAATGAACATTTACGTTTCACCTTCTTTCCCTTCTTTTATGATGGGGTAGAATCCTATGTATTTGTTAAGGTTTTTAAGAAGACTAAGCAGCCTCCTAGTGATGAAACAGATCAGATGAGGGACTTAACTTTTCAAATGTTCCAACGAGTTCTTGCTAATCCTGAATTATACTTAGAGGGAGAGGATTAATATGAAAAAGAAACCAAGAAATTTATTAGATGGCCAGTTAACCGCAGGACACCCTGATTTAGAGGAAAAGCTATACGGATTAGGAGCAGTATACGGGAAAATAATCTTCGCTGCTAGAATGGAGAAGGGATTAACTCAGCGAGAGCTTGCTGAAAAAGCGGGTGTTGGTTTAAAAACAGTTACTCGAGCTGAAGGTGGATTCGATAATCTCGGAACATTAAGTTATGAAAATCTATTTAGAGCATTAGATTTAAACACAACTGCAGTAGCAGAAATGATGTATCAATTAACTCACGAGTATAGAGATCAAGAAAGTATGACTGTGATGTATATGTAAGTTTAGTGCATGTAAAATCATCTTAGCTAATTAGGAAACTAATAGAGCTAAGATGATTTTTTTGTTATTATTTTTGATAATTATTTAGCTTGAAGATTGGATAAGAAAGCCTTAGATTTTGTTAAATTAACTTCATTTTTAGTCAAGCTAAAGACCAATATAGCATTTTTGATAGCCTCTTCAGCTTCTTTTTGACTTCCTAATTTCTTAGATAATACAGCTACCATATGAAAAGTTTCGCCTAATAAATAAATAGACTGTTGGGTTTCCAGATAATAGTGTACTTCTTGTATTATTTGTAAACTATCCTCGTATTTTTTTAACTTAAATAGAGAATTAGCATAGTTATAACCCACCCTAGGAATGAGTGTTGGATCTTCTATTATATTTCGCAATTTAATCTTCTGGTAAATTGCATGGTATATTTTATATGCAGATTCATAATTATTTTGAGATAAATTAATTAAACCAATAGAATTTAATATTCCAAAATCAAGCTCTGAAACAGCATTATTTACTTTCACAAGAGGCCTCAAAATATTTAACGCTTTTATAGCGTTATTATCCCTCTTGTGTAAAAGAACTGCCCGATGCATTAGAATAAATTTCCTAAATTCTTTATAAGTATAAGTTGAACTTATTTTTTTTAATAACTCACCACAATTTTCTAATGTTATTTCTAAGGATAAATAATCTTCGTTGTAAGTAAACTCTCTACATAATTTTTTTAATCTCACCACTTCTTCATTAAAGGGAAATAAAGATTGAAAAGGAATTTCTAACTTCATACAAATTTCATTTAGGATTTCTAATCTAGGTAGTTGTTTTCCTTTTTCTACTCTGTAAATAGTAGTATAATCACACAATCCATCAGCTAACTCTTTCATAGATAATCCTTTTTCTTTTCTGAAATATGATAATTTACTACCTAATCCTTCAAGCACTTTTTACCCCCTTATCTGACACAATATTGCATAACATCCTATATATTATAATTTAAGTATAACTTATACTGAATATATGTTACACAAAAGAAGGAGAAAAAGATGAAGAAAAAAAATAGAATTATTTGTTCTTTATTAATTGCAATTGGTTTCTTTGTTAATTTTCCTAGCAGCAGTGATTATAATTATAGTCCAGTATCTTTGGATTCTTTAATTAGCATTCAAAATGAAGATGATACGCTCGATGGAAAACATTGATGTAACCTCTTAAAAGATTATAAATTTATAAATATACTAAGTTGGTGGAGTTAATTGGAAGTAGAAGGTAAAATGAAAAAAAGCAACAAATTAATAGATGGAATAATTTCCTAAGGTCTTTTAACAGCAATTTTATAATTTTCAAATCGATTCTGAGGAACGACTAGGATTTGTATTTTGATACATTTGGGAGGTAAATTTACCTCCCTTTTTATATGGAATTAGAAGTATTATATGATTAAATATGGTATAATTAGAGGGTAATAGAATTCGGTTTCGAGGGCGGTTAGAGCATCTTTTTCTCCCATTACTTCACTAAATGTGAAGGGAAAGGAGATGATCTACATGACAATTTTTGAATCGCTAAGTATCATGATTGGTTTCAGTACACTGATCGTAACTATACTTGCTTTGTCATATACTTTTTCACAAAAAAAGTAAACCGCCCCTTAGCCGTGAAAGCAATTTGGGACGGTTTACTTACCTAATGCGCTAATCGCCTTTGAAGCGATACTATTACATGACTACTTGATGCTGGAACATCAAGTAGTCTTTTTTATTTATTCATCTTATACCATTATTATACCACTTATACGTCTGTTTTCAAGCCATACTATTTATAAGGCGTAATATCCAACAAACGTTTTATAAAAATCATCTTAAATACTATACATACGTTTTCCCTTGCTTCACCCAATTAACTATTTGCTCGTAATCTTTTTTTAACAAGTTATATTCAAGAGTAATTTTTTCATAAGTTTGTTTCATCTCATCATAACTTTTCATTGCTAACTGCAGGTGATTTTCTATAGTCGGTGAGTCGGTTGTTTCTTGTGTTAATACTGATACTTCTATTTTAGTTGATTCCCTTATAAAAAGGGTAGGGCGAAGATTTTTATTCCATCTAAAAGCGCAGGCTTGTTTTGAACGACCTAATAAAATGCTTGCTTCTTCAAAACCTGATATTTGTGTCTGTCCTTGCTCTATTTTATTTAAGATTATTTCTTTTAAAAGATTGTCATCTTCCAGAGTCCAACTATCTTTTCTAAGCTTTACACTCATGTTACCACCCTTTGCTTTTTTTATAACATATGCAAAGTGGGCATAAAAGAATCAAAAAAATGAATTTTTTCTTAAAGTAAAAAAGAGGTATAGGAATCTAATGATGTCATTCCTAACATTTGCGAGTAAAGAAAAGCTCTATACCATTAACTATGAGATAGAGCTTCCTTGCTATTTTTAAATATTATATAGAAATGTAGTATCATAAATATACCATATAGAGTCGGTAAGAAAGAATTTAAGCTTAAAGTATAATAGCCCCATGCTATACCTCATATCATTGAGTTTATAGAAAAAACAAGGAATTTCCTCTAAAGATGGGATATTCCCTCCAGATATATATTCATTTAATTAATGGAACTTAGCATAATATAAATATCTAATTGTTTTAGTAGATTATTATGATAATTCAGTTTATAATGGAAATAACAAAATTTAGGAGGTTTTTTATGAAAAAACTATTAAAGTCTATTTCTATTTTTTTACTCGTATTATTATCATTTTCTTCTTTCCAATTAAAACCTGCTTCAGCTGATAGCCCAGAATCCGATTCGACTCTTAGTGTTGAGTATCCTATTGATTTAATAGAACCCTTAGGGGAAGATGATGAGCTTCCTTTCTGCCAAGGAACCTTCAATAGTCCCGATGGAGAATCTTATGTGACCATACAAACAAACACTGGTTCAGTTAATCGTTCAATACAATTTGGATTTTTCATAAAACCAAGTGCTTACCACAAATACAGACCTGGAGTAGATGTATTTGCGTCGGCATGGGTAAATAATGTTAAAGCTAATTCACCATACCCAGGTCACTATGAAGTTCCGGAGTATAATTTTCATGGTAGTATGAAGGTTTATCAGGTATCAGGTAAAAATTATAATCTTAAATCCGGTGATATAGTTAGACTTTATTGGTCAGGATCTAACCCTACATCGATTAACGGTGTTAAAAATGTCACGTTGCTTAACCTTGAATGTGCAGTAAAATAAAATTCCCAGATAGAAGGTTAAAAGATGCCAAAATGGAAACGAGAAAATATTATATTCGATAGTTTTTACGAAGCAGATGTATGGGCTGATTCAATAGGAAATGAAATTTATGCAAGACTGTATGATGGTTATGACACACCTGATTATAAAATTGCTTATTCCTTAGCTTTTAGACTTGCTGGGATGAAGGAATTAAGAGTCCTTACAGAAATCACATTGGATGAAGATGATAGAAGATATAAAGTTTGGGTAAAATCTTCTTAGAAATTCGTGAGTAAGGGTTACAAGGTGAATAAGGGTAAAAAACCCACTACCATTAAGGTAACGGGCTTCTCTTTATTTAGCAGCTAATTCTTTCCGTAGTTTGTAACTCCTCATTTGTTAATTTTCAAATCGATTTTGAGGAACAACTAGGATTGGTATTTTGAAAAATTTGGTAGTTAAATTTAGCTCCTTTTTTATCCGTAGGTTTCAAAGAGAAGTGTTCCGCTCCTTAAAACCCGGAAAATAGTGAAAGGATATTTGCCTCATATACTGCGTCAGTTAGAGACAGTAATTGCAGGAGTTATTGACGCAGTAAAAAACCCTGTTATATTGCATATTCATTAAAGATCATCTTATCCTTAAAGCCTGTTATTTACAGACATAAACAAATCTGCTAACATATTGTTAATACTATTTCTTTTCTTTTTTTATGCAAACCTTCCTTCATGACTGGTTCTGCGGTGACTATTAAATTATGGCCTTTGGGCTGATTGTGTTTCATA
This sequence comes from Psychrobacillus sp. FSL K6-1267, assembly GCF_038003265.1. Classification (NCBI taxonomy): domain Bacteria; kingdom Bacillati; phylum Bacillota; class Bacilli; order Caryophanales; family Bacillaceae; genus Psychrobacillus; species Psychrobacillus sp. FSL K6-1267. Next base: position 62,715 of record NZ_JBBOOR010000002.1, read on the forward strand.
GTTTTTTACTATGTTAATAATCAACCCAAGGGTCTTTTTTGTGTTCATTTATAAAAGGGATAGTAAAAATTTTGGGAGAGGGTGTTATGTATGAGTGAATCTACTCTACAAGGAAGAATGAATGCTATGAAAGAGGGAGTGTTAAATTTATTAAAAAAAAAAGGGAGTTATATTGAGCATTGTCCTAAGCAAGGTTTTATCTATCGCTATATTGGTTCTATTGCCGAAGTAGTGGGAAAAGACCTTGCGGATAAATTTGGAGAAATTGTAGATCTAGCAATAGGATTTAGAGATGGAACGTTATATTTACTAGCTATTAAAAAGATTGCATAATATATTAGAAATGATATAACAAGCCTGAGAGAGTTCAAATAACTTAGTTAAGAGAAAAAGGATTCTGAATATGGAATCCTTTTCTTTTTATTAAAAAGGAGAGTAGCATGTCAGCTAATATAAATAAATCATTTGAGTGGGATGAAAAAAGTGAAGATACAGTAAAAGGGGTAGTCAATCAAAAAAATTTAGTTAGCCTTTCCACACTTATCTTAGAAAATGCGATTTCTACTATTGGAATTAAAAATGGATATTTTAAAGTGGAACCTAGCTTAACGTTTGAGTTAGTAAGCTTTGAATTATATAAAATCGATATTAATGATTACGATGGTTAATAAAACTTGTCGCTGTCCATCTACCATACGTTCTCGTAGGACACCCGGATTATTCATTGTAGGAGCTTTAAACCATAGGTCTAATAATAAGTGCTTACCTTCTATTCTCGGTCTCATGCTCGTCCCATCCATTCAACAAAGTATAAACGATATACCTGGTAATAGAGAGGCAAAAGAGAATCCTTTTAAGGATTCTTTCTTTTAATAAAAAAATTAGGGGAGAGAAAAAAATGCAAACAAACCAAATAACTATGATTGAATTTCTAGAACAATTATCAGGTGAGCTAACAATTCCACCAGTGAAGCAAATAGAGGACATACGCTCGGATAAACAAAAAGGTAATTCCATTTCCTATGACGTGGGCGAAAAGATAGGCGGAGCAGCAAAAGATATAAGTGCATATAGAGTAAATTTTCTATCGAAACCTTCTTTGGCACTTTTAAAAGAAATAGAAAGTATGGATGTACGTGTAGCAGCTGAGGTACTAAAGAGAGAGACATTCTTTTCCTGGTTCTCCCTAGAGTATTGTAGGGAGCGTGGAGTCCGTCCTGGAGTGGCTAAGGCCATACAGTTGTTTATTAGACGTATACCAAAGGAGTCTTCTGATTCAGCTGAAGCACGTGAGAAATATACTCGTACCCTCCTAATCTTAAGTAAAGGACTAGAAGGAGTTCATACTGTTGAGGAATTTTTAAGTTTCTATAGATATATTTCTGCTCTTTTATCTGCAGACTATTTCGTCAGAAGAGCAAGGAGTCATGAAAAGTTCAAGTCTCAAGAAAAAGAATATTTGATGCTAAAAGATTTAGCAGATGATTTAGCCTTGAAGGACTTCGATGGACCTTTTAAAAATTATTTTTTTAAAACATCCTCCCAAGACTCTATTTTCAAATACATTAATGAGGAAAATTGGGATGCTGTTCTACCAACTCCAAAAGCGAATAAAGAAACGAGTAATAAACCACAAGGACATAGCTGGAAGAGAGACATTCCTAGTAATCCAATTAGAAATGCGGGAAGTTCATTTTACATTTCCACTCCAGAAGAATTTGTACATGCCTATGGTTTTCGAGCTTGTGAATTTGGCAATTGGGTGGAGGATGATAAAGCAGCTTTCCATCTGACTAAGGCTTCTGAAGCATACATTGATCTGGCAGAGATTTTAACTATACCCAAAAAAGCAGTGAGCCTTAATGGTTTATTAGCAATGGCCTTTGGTGCGAGAGGTAGTGGAAAAGCATTAGGACATTATGAATCTTCTAAAAATGTCATTAACTTAACCAAACATAATGGGTCTCTTGGTATTTTAGCTCATGAATGGTTCCATGCATTAGACAGCTATTTATACAATGCTAGTCATAGCTTTGAAAATGGCAAGATTGGATTCCTCTCTAAAACAACAGAAGGAACAGCAATCTTTGAAGTACAAGACCAGATGAACAACTTGCTAAAAGCTATTAAAGAAGGTACTTCTATCGCCCACATAGATGTGAGAAATGTAAAAAACACATATACCGTTTATGAACCTTTTGAAGCTTTGTATCAAGCAGTAAAAGGTAATCTTCAGTCTTTTATGGATATTGAGGTTAGAGACTTTGACGGGAAGGTACAACGCCAATTAGATGGGTGTGTATCTACTACGTACAGAGAAAAAGAGATTAAAAAGTATGCTACTAAACGTAAGAGATTTATTCGAGAAAAAGCTGAGGCTTTAGCTCAATACCATTTTAAAAAGACTGGTGAGCAAGTACTCAGAGTTCCATACACTGTAAACCATTCGACCCTTTTACAAAGTTCTATTGAAATGGATAAAGGGGTTCTCGGAAAGTACTGGAGTTCCAATGTAGAACTGGTCGCTAGAGCATTTGAAAGCTATGTAATAAAAGAATTAAAGCAGCTTCGCTGGACTAGTGATTATTTAGTATGTGGTATTGGAGGAAACATTTATCCAGGAGGAGAAGAAAAGGAACGGATTCATGCTGCTATGGGTGAGTTTATTAATTTAGTAAGACCAATATTAATAAAAGGTTGTGGTTATGATGAATAGCAAATTAGAGTATTTTTTGAAAATAGAAGTAAATGAGAGTATGGAAATTATAGAGGATATAATTACTTATGAACCTTTAGGTGATATGTCTAGAGAAACATTTATAAAAAATAATTTAAACTCAATCTGTCCATCATTTGCAACGTTTTTTGATTCAGTTAATATCTTATTTGATGGTTATGCTTTTATGATGGTGAATACTCCAATCATTGAATTAACAATTGATAATTTCCATCGAGATATTGTAGGAACTTTCCTAGTAGCGAAGACATTTGACCAGAGAAAAAATCAAAAAGCAATAGGATTTAGTTCAGAAAAAGAACTCCTAAAATCAAAGGATAAGCTAAATATCAAATATAGATATGTCGGAGAAATGAGAGATATATTTATTTGAAGTTGGCCATAATAAAAAAAGTAAGTGAGTTTATTCTTTACGTTAGATTAAAGGGAGTTATTGATATGAACACTATTGGACTAGAACAAATAATGATCAAAGATATTTTTCAAATCGTCAGAGAACATATTGCGGATAGGTTAGCACCTATAGACGAATATTTTGAATTAAAAAATATTGCAATTGTAGGAAGTCGAATTAAAGGAACCCACAAGCATGATAGTGATCTGGATATAGCATTTGAATACCGAGGAGCTATTCTTTCTGATTCCATGTGCGATATTTTAAACGGAGATGAACCATTGTATATAGAAAATATTAAAGTTGATTTTATTCCTAACTCCCTAGAGAAGGGTGAAAAAATGATTTTTAACAGTCATATGATTTCTCCGATTTCTAGAAAGTTAATTAATCATATTGACCGAGGATAAACAAGAATTTTTTGCATACTTTAACCTGTCGAAATTTGGCTTTTCAATTTATAATTGAAATGTTATAATGACATTGTTAAAAGCGATACCCATTTGGTATCCGCAGGTGCTGACTAATTACGCTCTTTGGAGCCTTATGTAGATTTCTACATATTGGTATTCAAAGGGCTTTTTTTATTGGTCAATTTGCAGAAAAAGGAGAAATGAAAAATGAAAAATATCACAAAGATTGATTATATTAGCTTAGATGAAATAAAAGGTTATGAATTTGGCTTAATTGTACATTTAGAAGAACCCATGCAGCCTGTAGAAGTTTTGGTTATTCACCATGAATCATATATGACCAGGACTTTAGATTTTACTGAAGGTGTATCAAACGCAGAGAACATTGCAGAAAGTTTTATTCAAAGAGGATTTAATTGTAACGGCTTGAAATTTAGTGGAATCTCCAATTACCACTTACCTATAGAAGAGGAAAATGTAAATGTCTCAATTATTTAACAGTAATTATAGTTTTTCTTTCCTGTGTGAGTTATAATAAATGTAATATTTTTTTCTTTCTTTTTTTGCAAGTCCTCTTATGGGATTCTGCGGTGACGATTAATATAAAGTCTTTGGACTAATTGTGTTTATAGTGTTTTTTACGCTATATAAACAATCATTCCAAAGGCTTTTTTTGTTGTTGTAAGAAAAAAATATATAAAACTTTGGGAAAGGGTGTTAATTAATGGCTAAAACCTCGTACAAACGAAAAACAGCCGAAGAAATGCAAGAGGAGGTCCAAGTATTACTGGATACACTTCAAACGGGGGTACTAAATTTTCAATATGAACCTGAAGCTTTTAAAGCTATGTTAGCTATGCAGTCGTTAATACCAACCTATTCATTTAGGAATATGATGTTAATACGTGCTCAGATGCCACATGCTAGATTTATTGCTTCCTTTCTAAAATGGAAAGAATTAAACCGTTCTGTGCGTAAAGGAGAGAAAGCATTGCGTGTTCTAGCACCTCGTATTATTAAAGAGATAGACGAAGCTTCAGGAATCGAGGAATCTAAATTAATTGGATATACAAGTGTACCAGTTTTTGATGTATCACAAACAGATGGTGATCCTCTACCTATTGATGATTATAATCTAGAACTAACTGGAGAATCGGAAGAAGCTATTCGTATATTTGAATGGGTTAAGCTACTCGCTTCTGAAGATAATTGTTCATTAAAGATCGGAGATGCGGAGGGGGCTTGTGGTTATTACAATAGGGTGGAACATTATATAATGGTCGATCAAAACCTTAGTATTAACCATCGAGCAAAAACAGCTGTGCATGAATTGGTTCATAGCAGAGTTCATCGTCATGATACTAAATCATCAAAAGAAGAGAAAGAATGTGTTGCAGAAGGTACCGCCTTTATCATTTGTTCTTACTTTGGCCTAGACACAAGTAATTACTCGTTTGAGTATGTTTACGGTTGGTCTAAAGATAAAGGAGAATCTTTGATTAAATACGGTACTATGATTCAAGAAACTGCTAGCTCATTAATAGCAGGTTTTGAACGGGTAGCAACAGCTCTGTGTATGCCCTTAAACCAAATGAGAGATGTGGAACAAAACAAGATTGTAGCGTAAAAGTAACAAATGAAAATGTGAATTATCAAAGATAATTTATGAGGAGTAACAATTTAACTGTGCATTTTTATTCGATGCCTGGTTTAAATTGTTTTTTTATTAAGGAGAGTGTGTTTTATGACTAAATACTTACAATTGAAAACAAACATAATATGGGAGGAAAAGAAATGATTTTCTTGATTGAACAATTAGCAATACAGAGTTTATTGTTTTTTATGACAATGGGACAAACCCTTTATTATAGTTTTGCAAAATTTGAGCTGCCTAAACAAGTAGAAGTGCAACCACTATGGGGCTATCGTGCTTTAACGGTTCAACCGCTGATACATGAATCTACTGATTGTATAGTTTCACAAAGCACTATGGAAGAGCCAGTAAAATATATAGCATCTCAATTAAACACAGAACAAGAACTGTTCTTAACTAGTTTCTTAAACCAAATCAATCATATTCAAAACGATTGTATAACGCCTCCTTCTAATGAAGAAGTAGAAAACGAAATGTTATCTATGGACGATTGGAAAGAGGAACCTGCTCCTGTTTCTGTAAATAAAAGACTAGCAGCAAAAGCAGATACACGTATTCTGGATAATAAGTTTGGTGAACAACTCTGGGTCATAGAAATAGTTGGAGAGGAACAAGGCTATCTTCATGTAAGTGATGGAAGCGCTAGAGCTTGGGTGGATGCAATTGAATTTGGAACATTTAATAAAGGTGACATTCTATCCATGTTAGTAGATAGAAATGAGCAAAATCATGTGATTGCTAAAGCTATCGATCTTCTTCAAGAAAGATCAATGCATTTTGCAATTGAGGAACATAATTATGGGGATATGGGAGCAGATAGGGATTATAGCTCAATTGCCTCTTAACCATGCCCTAATTAAAGGATACCAATTGAAAAATTGGGTCCTTTCTACTCGATATTTGTTAACGATTAAATAAGTATCAAGTAGAAAGGATATAATAAGTAGGTAATTTATCCTTTATTTTACCATTCTTTAGTTTTATTGAAACATTTGATTGATTAGGTACAATGATATGTATTATCCTTATGGAAGAATATTAAAATAATACATATCCGTGCCATTAATAGGAGGCAAACTTAAAATGAAAAGTGATTTGGATGAAGTGATACAAATTTCACAGTTTTCAAGGAATGAACAAAATAAAGTTTTTGCTTTAGCGAAAGCAGAACAAGTCATTCTTAATCAAATTGAACTAGAATACAAAAAGAAAACAGGCATGATTAACGTTAGATGTTCCGGTGTCCCAGGTGAACCAATGGCAATTACTAACTCTTATTATGCAATGTTACAAAAACAATTAACGACACTCAAACGTACCATTAAATCAAGTGTTAACGAACTGAAAAGCAATTTTATCATGAAAATCAATATATCCGAACAAGGGGAATTTGATTTAGATCTGGTGGATGTAACCATTAAGATTGATTTCCCTAAATTTGAAAATCCAAAGAGTTATACAGTTTTAAATTCGTTTCAAGAATCATTTAGAGTATTAAGACCCTTCGCAGACTATACTAACTCTTTGTCTGTTAGAGGCCATAAATTTCGGTTGTCAGTAATTGAAGCAGATTTAACTTTGTCTGTTGAAGATTTTATAGAGGTTATAGCTTGTCCTATAGTCGGTCCTCGCACAGAAAAGCAATGGTACTCTTTTGCAACAAAGGTTTATAAAGAAGGGAAAAAGCAATATAATTTTAATGTTTCCTTACCATGTATAGATGGCGAGCTTATATGGGATATAAAAGAAAAGAAAATCTTTTTACAACACCAAGAACTGTTTTAGGGGGATTTTAAATGCATACAACACTTTTAAGTGCCATATCCAATATACCTAAGTTTGGAAGTAGAGAATTTACTCCTAATAAAGAATTTAATACAGACGGTCTTATATCATCTTCTACTGAATTGGGCGTAAAGTTATATAGCTGGGGGATTATTGCATTAACGGCAGTTTTTGTTCTCGGAACCTTGATGATGATCCTTTCCGCTATTTTTAAAAATGGTCAGTGGCAAAAACTAGGTCAAAATTTTATGTTCTGGTCCTTTGTTTCTCTTTTATTACTAAGAGGGCTGCCTATATTAATTTTATCTATTAGGAATACGAATGATATTGATTCTTTGTTTAACGAATTTATAGTCTCACTGAGCTACACAGCAGTCTACTTAGGAGTAATCAGTTTAGCCTGCGGTCTAATGTTTAAATTAGGTCATAAATTAATTAAGCATCCTGAGTTTTATCGGCGCTCCAAAACTTTGTTTATGGTTTCCATCATAATGGTCAGCCTCTCTATTTTAATACCTAACGTTTTTCCACAAGTATAATTCTTGTAGATTAGGAGTAGTCGAGTTTGGTATAATAAAAGAAATAAATAATTAAAAGGGTGTACCCCTCAAATATACACATTCCATTCTTTTGGATATGTGATATTTGAGGGGTATTTTTGTTGATAGGAGTTACAAGTATAATGAATATTTTATTTATAGAAAATAATTCGAATCCAAATTTATTTTTAAAGGAGCTCATGCCTCTTCTCTTCCCACAGAGTAATCAAATATTTTGTACACATAGGGATTGGATAGAGGAAGTGGAAAAGTCAAAGCAGCTGGGCAACCAAAAATTAAACCTGGTTCTTTACTTCTCTAAAACCATTGCAAGAGATTTAAAATGTATTTCTACTTCTTGCAATAAAGAAGGCATTCCAGTTCTATGTATCATCGATGAGTATTCCTTAGCTGATTTTCAAGGATTAGTCGAGGAGAAAGTACAAGGATTGATACAAACAAGTGAAACCTCACTAAAAGAAATAAAAGAAACTATGGAGTTAATTCTAAATGGGGGATTTTTCCTTAAAGCACCTAAAAAGTAGATACTTCTTATGTTATTGTTTACATTTATAAAATAATATTATATTATAACTGTAACGAATAATATAAAAGGGAGTTTTTGGGATGAATAAAAATACTATTGTAATTATTGGTGGTAATCAAGAAAAGACTTTTCAAACAATCGGCAACAAAAAAGGATGCGACGTATTGTTCCATTCAGGAAAAGCACGAAATGGAGGAGTAAAAAGTGTTTTTAGACCACTCATAGACAAGGCAGATTGTGTTGTGCTGCTCTTAGGATCCGTGGGACATATTACGATGGAATTAGTTAGAGAACTCTGTAAAGAAACAAATACAACGCTCATCTTTCATAAAGGAAAGGGGGCAAGTGGTGCTATTAATAATGGCTTACTAGCCATAGCGGGGTGATTAATGATGAAACAAAAGATAAAAAAATCTCTTATTCTCTTTATTGTCTCTATCTCAGTAGCTGGCTACGTATATGCTCAAGGAGCTCAAACCGAATATGCTCCAGCTGCCAACAAAGAAGTCTATAAGGTTTTATCAATTAGTGAAAATAAATAAGCAACTTAAAACATGCTCATGGAGCAGCCGAAGGGGATAAATCAATGGAACTTAAGATATTAGCATTTGCAGACACTCGAACAACAATAAAATTACCAGATGTTGAGCCAGACGTTGTACTACTACTAGGAGATATTCAATCTAAAACGGTTAGTCAAATAAATAAAAAATATAAGTGTAATAAGCTAGGTGTCTTTGGTAACCATTGCCATCCTAAAAATTTCGAAGACACGGAAGTAGTAAATATGCATAGCAAAATACAAATAATAAATGGAATAACGTTTGCTGGATTTGAAGGAGCTCCTACTTATAAAAGTGATGGCTTTGGTCAGCATACCGAATCTGAGTGCGAAATGTTTATAAAAGAGCTAGGAGATAGACATGTTGATGTATTTATCAGTCATTCAAACCCCTCGTACGGAGACATGAATTTGGATGATGCACATAGGGGGTTTAAATCCTACAATCCACTTTTAATGGGGAATCAAATTTCACATTTTTTCCATGGTCATTTACACGACCCTTTTACTCGTGATATTAACAAGTCTGTTGTTCACTCCGTCTATTCCTATTTATGGGTTACTGTAAACGTAAATCAATCCAATTAAGGGGGGAAATCATGATAAAAGGCAATATAAAAACTAAAGACTGTGTTGGTTGTGGCCGTGTTTTTCAGTTCAATACTGAAAATGAGTTTTCAAGTATGTATTGCACTCCCAGTTGTAAAGAGACTCACTCCTTATTCAATTATCAAAATATCTATACTGAAGTGAATAAAAGTGGACATGAACATTCCTTATCAAACGGTTGATAACCTACATAACTCTCTCTTTATCGGGAAGTGACGCTAAAGTGAACAAAATAAATATGTCCGAATATGAAGCAAGCTACAGAGTGTATTCATCCTTAAAGTGGACAGTCAATAAAAGATTCCTGCATTTTTGAGGTAGTTTTCAAGAAATTAAAAATGCACAGAGAGAAAAAATATTTGCGGAAGATGCTGTTTTTATATCATGGATTGAAACTGGAAAGCTAAAACCTTATGAAAAAGAAATGATGAATTCGGAAGAACAATGATTTAACTATTCTTTTAAGGAGTGATTTAATTGCATTCAGCCATTTTAATGCATAGTAAAAAACTTATTACTGCTAAATCTTATGATGAAGAACTTCACGGTAAGTGCCTAGAGTGTATGGATAAGTCTTGTGGAGCCCCTGTAATTTATATACCTGAAAGACAGGGTGTGGCAGCTCACTTTAAAACAAGCGGTAAGGGTGAGTCTATACATAAAGCAACGTGTGGCTTCGGTAAGGATCTTGATTTCGCAGCTGCACTCTCCAAGGTTAATGAATACCAAGAAGATTATGGGAAGCAGGGTATTAGAGAGATTTTGGTTAGATTGAATTTGAATACTATAGATCCTGATTATGAACCACGAGTGATAAACAGGGAGTCAAATGAAGAGAAAGAAGTAGCTGAATTAGACGAAAAGGTACTAAAATCAACCGCTCCCACCCCGAAGTCAATTGGTTCACTAAAAACCGTGAAGAAACTCTTCACTACTGTTGAGCCTGATTTATTGGCCAGTATTATCATTTCTGTAAAAGGGAGTAAAGTACCCGTCTCTGAACTTATTAGAAGTAGCAAGGACGCCCATAAAGCTTTATGGGAGAACATGACATTAGATTTGCCTTATTTTATTCACGGTACCATTGAAAAAGTAATTAGAAGAGAAAAAGTATGGTTTATAAAATTGGATGCTATAGAAGACACATATTTTTCATTGGTTCTCTTTGAAAAGTACTTCCACCACTTTACTTATAAAGATGCCGAGCTTGTAGGCAGAAACATACTAGCCTATGGATATCTAAAGAAGAATGAATTTAATAAAGAAAAACCCGCAACGGAAATGATTATTAAAAGTAATAAATATATTGAATTTTTATAACTAAACATGTTCGGAAAGGAAGAGGAGGTGTTTTACTAATGGGGATGAGAAGAACTTATATTTTGTTCATTTTATTAATATTAACTGGCTGCTCCGATACTACTAAAGAAGAAATTGCTGATGAACTATCAAACCAGGTAGAAATAGAAATCAATGAAGCAATTATATCTGTAAAGGATGAGGCAAAAAACCAAGCAGATAAACTGATCAACGATAGCTTAACAAATATCGAAGAATTAGTAACAGGGAATGAACCAGAAAACTCTAATGGGATTATTCATTCTGAAGGGACAACAGAGCAATATAGGATGGAATTTAAGTCACTATATGATGGGGAAACTTTCACTGCCAAATTTCTAGAAGGTCCAAATAAAGGAGAAACCGTAAAGATACGTCTTCTATTGGTAGACTCCAGCGAAATGAAAGATGAGAAGTATAATGGGGAACCTCAACCTTTTGCAAAAGAAGCCAAAGAATTTGCAGAGAGTTTACTAGAGAACGGAGAAATTACAGGTGAGTTTGATGTAGGTGAAAGAATAGACCGATATGGTAGAACCTTATTATATGTACGAGTGGACGGTAAGATGATCCAAACCTCTTTAGTTGAGAATGGTCTTGCTAGAGTAGGCTACGTTTTCCCACCGAATACACGTTATTTAGATGAATTACAAAATGCAGAAGAAAAGGCAAAAACATCAGGTATAGGGATTTGGTCTATTGAAGGATTTGTGACCAGACGTGGGTTTTCAACTAGTGAATGACTAGAGTTTTACAGGTTAGCAAAAAAACTAGTATTTTACCTTGTTAAATAGAAAACTCAATACCTAGGACTCGATAGGTAACTACAATTTTCTAGAGAGGAAGTTTAACAAGTGCAGAACGAACTAAATGAAGATGAACGAAAAACCTACATTGATTGGTGTTGTCTGCTTACTGGCTATCATACTAATTTCTTTGAAAAGTTAAGCAATTGCGAGTTACTTGAAGAATTTCAAAAGCTAAGTGGAATAGAAGAAAGGGGACGATGATTAATCAATGACTCCCACGAATTTGTAGTTGAACTTATTTAAATAATTATAGTGACAATCATCGGACTTTTCGTTTACATTCCCGTATCTGCAGAAAAAAAGGGAAAAATAATTAAGGCTTCTGTTTTTTTCATTTTCTTATTAATACTCTTTGCCCAGTTCATATTTTTGGAACATTTACATTATCACGAGGGGAAGTGCTTTTCTTAGTAGTCAAAAATTCATTTTAAATTAAAAATGTGAGCAATAGACCTTTGTTTAAAGTATATAACGTTAGTGTGAACCATGACTAACAAAAGTACAGCAAAGAAGTTTTAAAAAGGAAAATGCCCTAGAGATGTTCTAGGGCATTTTTTATATTTAATAGGCACTTCCATACCATACTTTATTTTTTGTTATTAAATTATTGTGAGTAGTGTCCCATATATCCACATCATAAATATAAGTATAGTTCATAATGCATCTTGAGGTGTCTGTGTCATGACTAAGACCAATGTTATGACTTATTTCATGTTGACCTGCATGCCATACTCCAGAATCAGTTTGTGTTCCTTTTAAAGTACTAACAGCCATTCCAGAAGGGGCACTTGAATATTGATAAGCCAATCCTCCAACTTCGTAATCTGTTTCGTTTGTAAATCCGATTAAAAAGTCGTAATTGTATTGAGAACCCCAATCAGTTCTTAAATCACCTAATATTTGCGAAGCATTTGCTCCTTCAGAATTCCAACCAATAAATACTTTGATGTCTAAGTCAAAATTATGATCTCTAATAAAAGCATCATCCATTTTTTCCACAAGATTTTGAGTTTTAGTAACCCAATTACTATTAGCATTTCGGTATTCTTCATCTGCAGCTATCGCAACAGTTGCTACCCTAGCACCAATACTTTTAGTTCCAATTGTTTCACTAGATATATTTTTGTCTGTATGAACACTATTTATTTCTTTGCCATTGTTATCTACTACAATAGCATCAATTGGACGTTCTAAAATTGCGTCAATTGGATATTCTATTTCAGAGACAGCATTTTCTCCGTTCTTTTTAGGCTCTAGTGGAAGCCCTTCACCTTCTACTGCTACTATATTTCCTTCTCTGTCATAAATCACAAGTTTTTTCTCTTCTTCTACAACTGTTGTTGCTGCCATAGCGATTGAATTAAAAGTGAAAGAAAGAAGTATTACTAACAGAAACAATTTTTTTATCATAAAAACACCCCTTTTTTTGTTATATAAGGGATATTCTACATATTTAATGATAATCCTTTTTTTGACAAATATTATTTTTTATTTTCGGTAAAATTTGCCCATTGTTCGACCGATTCTTCTTTACTAATTACAAACAAACTACCATCTTTCTTATAGAGATAAATATCTTGATTATGTTCTACACCATCGCCTAATTTTGTTTTTAAACCTGTCAATTCAACCATCGACATATCAATCTCTTCCTTAGGTATAACTCTGTTAAATACATATTTTTCGTCATTGTAATATAACCATTGCACAGGAACATCTACCTGGACTGTTTGATTAGCTTTTGAATCAATATCTTTGTCGGTGACTCCGCATCCAGTTAAAACAATAATGAGAAAGAAGAGATTTAATACCTTTAATAAATTATTCATGAGATTTCACTCCTTAATTTACATTTTGTATCTTATTAAAAATATATATTATCATTGTTTAAATATTATGTTAATTAAAAATAAGCAATTATAATTTAATTGATTACAGGATATCTTTCAAATAATACATAGAATTTTAAGAGAAAAAATATCAACAATGATGCAATGTAAAAACTTATACAGTGGGGAGAAAACTCCCTGCTGGTACAGCAACTTATGAGAACGTAATTTTCCATTCTCATACTCTTGTGGTAAAAATTTGCGTACTAAATATCAGCGTATTTCTAGTGGAGCGTTGGAGGAGCACAAAATTGCACTCTCAAACTTATGAAATTAATTGTCACGTCCATTTTTGGACATAACGGATGCTAATAGATACAGGTAAAATGTATTAAAACATCCTCGTCCTTTTTAACACATCTTTTCGTAATCATATTGGTTAGTTTAAGTTTCTTCTATTATATATACTCACCTAGAGAACCAGGTTTCCAACTATGAATAGCATGATTTTCTTTTTCAAAGACTTTAGTTAAGTAGATTTCTGTTGTTTCTAGCCTTTCATGACCAAGCGATCTTTTAATGTCGTGTACGTCCACTTGATTTAGTCGAGAAATGATTGCAAAAGCATGCCTAAAATAGTGAGGCGTGACCTTAATGTTTTCTCCCTTTCTTTCTATATACATTTTATTTATTTCTTTTGAAACATATTGAGATAAATACGAAGGAGAGTAGTGTTTACCTGAGTTTGTACAAAATAAAGGCGCACTAGGTTCTGCAGTTTCATTATGTGATATTCCTCTAACATTTCTAAACATTTTAATACTATCAATAACTTTAGACTTTAAAGGTACATGTCTCCGCTTATTTCCTTTCCCTAAAACATCTAGATAATACCCTCCCAGTATAGTATCCTTTTTCAAATCCTTTACCTGCAGCTTGCAAAATTCTTCATTCCTTATGCCCGTAGTAACCAATACGTACACAATAGAAAACATAATGAAATGCTTGCTATCTTTAAATGCATCTAGAATGAATTCTACCTCTTGTGGCCCCAAGTCTCTATTTGGACGTTCATCCAATCGAACGGTAGCTTTCTTTAATCCGAAATGAATAGGTTCGTTAATATAGCCTTCTTTGTACAAAAATGAGAAGAAAGATTTTATAATAGTCGTTTTCCTTTCAATTGTTGCAGGAGAGTACTTTTTATTTTTTAAAACATAAGGGCTTCTGCTAACCAGCCATTCCTGGTAACGTCTTAAATGCCTCGTCTGCAGAGATTTGAAAAGAGAACCTTCTATTATATTGTCAATGTCTAAATTGATGTCATTCGCATATTGCACTAGTTGTTCCACAAAAAGACTTAACTCTTTTTCGTATTCCCTAATAGTTCTATCAGAACGGTCTTTCTTCCTGTCAATATTACTTTGATGATGTAAAAACCATACCATCATATCTGTATCAGTAAACCTTTGAAATTTGGGAGTATTATATTTATCAGCCTCATCTAAATGTTGCTGCAGAAATGGAACTAGTTCTTTGTTTTGAAGGTGCTCTTTTAGCGAATCTACCATTGGAACATTTTGTTTAATTACTTTCAAATCATTCACCCTCCTTTTAATTAAAAATAATCTAACATTTTAAAATATACATTTTCCATTAAGTTGTAACTTTATAATAATATAAAAATATACACATATAAAGTCTAAATAAAAAAATAGGGTATTTGTTTATCTAAAGTTATATATATATTTTTTTACACTATATTTTAATACACATTATAATAATATACAAAATGGTGATATTATAATTTATTTACCACATATTTCTTTACATACAAAAGTAATTTTATGAATAAAACTTATTAAACAAATAGTGTGGAGGAAAGAGGGATAGTGATGCAACACATTTAGATGGAAATGGACAAACAAATTAATAGAGCTTATGCTAGTGTCTACTGATGTATTTCAAGTTAATTTAGTGTCAAGTACTGATATATTATAAAAACAGCACCTTCCACTAAATACGGAATGGTGCTGTATCAATACTCTTTTGAAAAATCATTTACTAATGTTACTGTTCACCATAAATTGGATAAGTGCCGATGGTTCTAGTCTGATATTTAAATTAAAAGAAATTTCGAAGCAAAAAAAAGAGCCATAGAGGTTCGAAGCAGACTGGTTGAGCAATGGATATTCTGTTAGATATATTGCTAAATAAGAACGCCTTAAGACTCTCATAATGCTTAGACCCAGTTTTTTCATGTCCTCTTTCTCGCGACCATCATTTTTCTCTGTGTTGTTGACTAGAATTTAAATAGAAATGATGAAAATTAAAAAGTTCGAAAAATTGAAATTTCTCGAACTGGACTTAAAATTAATTTGTTACAAGATATTTATTGTTTTTTGTATTTCTTCCTAAGTATTCTAAATCAAAACTTAGGGGGTATTTATCTTCAGAATAAGGCAGGAAGATATCGTTCAATAGACAATCAAACCTATGAATTAAAAATCTGTACTCGTATTTCCTTGCAAGTTCAATTCCTTTCCTAACCCAAAGGCTATATTCTAAATTATCTAGTCTTTTCAAATATGTAGCATAATAATAGATTGCTTCTACATAATAATATTTAATATGCTCTAAGTTTTTTATTGCTAATTCATACAACCCAATAGCTTTTTTATGATCTTTTTCTAGGAAAGCAAACATTAGGTTTTTTAATCCAAAAGAATATGGATTCACTACAACAAGTTTTCTCACATCTTGTTTACTAACTCCACCCATCTTCGCCTTGATGTAAGTATATTGCATAATGGATAGGTGTTCTTTCTTATAAATTTTATTAATTTTATTATTCAAGTAGTCAATATCTAGTAAACCTAAATTATATTGAATCTCTAAAGTGAAAAAACGATCTCTCTTGTCCAATAAATCATATTTCTTAATCAAATCATAAGCACCAACACTGAAAAGTAAGTCATAATGACTAATCCAAAATTTCCTACTTAATTCAGATTTAATCAGTTCATTAATAATCTGTTTTTCATTGCCATATTTATATATACTAGCAGCGTTTACAAAGATATATTCTTCAATAATATTTTCTTGACTAAATAATTCGAAGAATTTATTTAGTGGAAGTAACTTTTGTATTTCAATTAAACTTTCTCTAAACTCACCTTCATAATATCTTAACTTAGATATCAAGACCTCTATTAAAATTTCAGATTTATTAACCTCTTTAAAAAAGTCCTTTAATCTTCTAATATGATTTTCATATTTTTTCCCTTGATTTATTGCATTTGAATATGTTGCTATTTTAGTCATATATTCTAATAAATCAGACTTTTTTTCGAGAGTAACATATTCTAAATAATTTAAACTGTTAAAAAGATTT
The DNA here is from genome assembly GCF_038003265.1 of Psychrobacillus sp. FSL K6-1267. Lineage (NCBI taxonomy): Bacteria > Bacillati > Bacillota > Bacilli > Caryophanales > Bacillaceae > Psychrobacillus > Psychrobacillus sp. FSL K6-1267. The sequence continues at coordinate 79,325 of NZ_JBBOOR010000002.1, forward strand.
TCCATATTATAATCAAAAATTTCTATTAGCTGGCTTTTATCCTCTAATTTTTCTAAATTATGCAATGAGTAAGCATTAAATTCATATGCTTTGTTATAATAAGCTTTTTTTTCATCTATACTTCGCTCTGTAAACTTATGCGCTGCAAATCTACCCACAATTGATTGCAGTTTAATTGTATTGCTTGAACTTTGTATTAGAGATTTATTTTCTAAATATTTTATTTCTTTATCCGTCACTCTATTGATGTCATTTTTATAGTTAACCCCTTTAAACATTTGTATAAAATTTTTAACATGGATTCCATCTGGGAAGAGAGATAATAACTCAAACACAAGTTTCTCTTTATTGGAAAGTTTACTATATGAATAATTTATTGATTGATAAAGAGATTTAGATTTTTCTATGTTGTTATCAACATTATCAACAAAGATATCATCAAACCCTAGTTTTGTAGTATTGAAAAAATCCTCCTCTAAATCTTCTTTCAATAATTGCATGCTTTTTAATTTTGGAAGATTAGTCGTAATTATTTTTATAGCAAGTGGATTGTTGTTGAGCAAATTTTCTATAATATCATTTCTTAGAATTTTCATCTCAGAGCTATTAATTTCATTTGAATAATACTTTTGAAATAACACCACACACTCATCTGTCGTTAATGCTCTTAATTCGTATTTTTCTTCAAACTCAAATCCAATCCATTGCCTTGAAGTAGTGATGATACTTGCATAATCACATATAAAAGCTACAAGATTTTTTATTGCATCTCTTTCATTCAAATATAGTAATGACTCAAAGTTGTCTAATATAATTAGTTTATCTAAGTTTGTCATGTTTTGAGTCATATGTTCCTTTAAGTTAATAGTTCTATCTAAATCGAAACATTGACTTACTTTAAACTCGAAGGTTTTAAAGTCCTTTATAAACTCACAATCGATAAAATGCATACCTTCGGAAAAATACCCTCTCTCAGACAATTCTATAGCAACTTTTTTTATTATAGTGGTTTTCCCTATTCCACCGGATGCTTTTATAGTAAGTAGTTGGCCATTTAGTTCAAGGATTTTTCTTATTATATTTTCCAAGTCACTTTCTCTCCCAGTAAAATTTATCAATCTTTTACGGTCAATTTCACTAGGTAAATTTGTTCTATTATAACTAATCTGAGGCTTTCCTTGTGGAAGTTTTAATAAATTTATTTGCTTGTGACTTAACAACTGAGTTTCATTATTTAGATTTTCAACGTCTCCTTTTCTAAAGGTTTTAAATATAAAATTATTAAATGTTTTTCCATCAAATTTTTTAAAGGCTATAGGAAGGTATAAATCAGTTATATTAATTATTTTATCCTTATCAGAAACTATGAAAAGACCATTAAAATTGTCACTGAAAAGTTCAGATTGCAATTCCTCCAAAGTTATAAGTTTGCTCATTAAATTTTCATCTTCTATATAAACTTTATTTTGTACTGAGCTAGTAAATATTAAAATAAAACTATACTCATCTAATTGATTTAAGGTTTTAATTGTAAAATGAAAAAAATCTATTTTAACATCTATTGTAGAGAATAGTTTTTGGATTTTATTTTTATCATATCCAAAGTTTTTATTTATTGGGGAAGCAATTAATATTGCTATTTTAACTTTTTTATTTGTAATAGAAGGAGGGCTTATAACTATATCTGTAACTAAATCTACTGAATTTTGTTTTTCATTTTTAATTTCATAAAAAGTGTTTAATAAATTGTCTAGACCATCTTCCCAATTATCTATAACTATATTTTCTATTCCTTCTAATTTAGTAGAGTTATCAGTAGTAACCAAAAAATGTTTCCCTTTTAATCCATTATAAATAGTATTTATGTAATGAAACTGAGCTTTTACATATGGATCAGTAAGACTGAATCCTAAAAAGACTATTGTATTGTCTCCAATAATTTTTCTTAGCTCTTCTATTGCGGATTTATTTAAAGGATCTTCGTATAGATTTTTGTAGTCCGCGCTGAACAATATACAAGTTGTAGGGTATTCTATACAACCATGTAATTTATAAATGTAACTATCGGTGCTAAAGATATTTGAAACGCGATAGGAATTATTATATGTTATTTTACTTAAATGATTATTAGCAACTTCAAGTGCTTTATCATAATTTGTAGTTATTATTTTTGAAGTTATATTACCTAAATCTTTATGTCTTTTAAGTAATTGCTGATTATCGGTAACATCAGAAAATAGCTTATCTAAAATTTTATGAATCCTAGGTTGATGTTCAATAAGCTTATCTAAAATTTCCATTTCGCTAAAATGTTTTGTTCCTAATAGCGGTCTCATCATTTCTAGCTCAGGGTAATCTTCTGATAATTCATCAATGATTTTTTCGACTAATTTACTCCAATTCGGATACCCTAAAGCTGTCGAAAATCCTGAGCCAATAAAAAAAACTAATTTATTTTCCTTAATAGCTTTCACAAGTTCTGTATGCATTAAAATTACCCCTCACCATTTTTTATCATCTAATTACAATTTTACCATTTATATCTTCTAATTGTTATCGTATTTGAATTAAGAAGAAAAAAGTCTAAATAAAGAGTGAAAGATAGATATTATCTAAGTATTGTTAACCATCCTTATCAACACTTGGTATAATAAACAAGAAAAAGAAGAAGGAAAGAAAAAACTAACTTAGGAAAATAAAAAGTGTCGCAGGAGGAATGATTTGTGGCATAAAGAAGGCTTGCTAAGAAAAATTTAGCAACAACACTCTTACATGAACTAAATTATTCGTCCATTTATCCAAACACTTTTAACACCTTTAGAACTTAAAGGCAGGCAAAGAAGATCAACAAATTTTTAAGTTAGTAATATACATTTGGAGTGAGATAAATATGTTCGATTCTTCCGATAAAAATGAAAAGTATTATACTCAACAAGAAGTAGCTGAACTACTTGGAATCTCCACAGTTACCGTCTACCATTATGCGAAAAAAGGGAAAATACGAAAAGTAGAAGATCCTTATCGAAATCATAGGAAGACCAGGTATTATCCAGAGGAAGTTGATGCTCTTACTGAAATAAAAAAGAAGAAGAAAAGGGACGGAACTACTCCCGCAGCATTAGCCAAAAAATTAGGGGTAACGAAACAAAAAATTTATCAATTAATTAATGAACTTGATATAGAGGTCCATGAAATCCCTTATGGCGATGAACAAAAACGCTATGTAATTCCCCATGATTCTGCAAACCAAATTAAAGGAAAGCTAGAAGAAACTGCTCCAACTCGTGGCTTGAGAACAGAATTTTATCATAGTCGCTTTGACATCGCTCTTTATCAATTATTTACTTCTTCAGACGGGCATCTTCAGACACGGGCTATTAAAAATGAAAAAGGTGAATGGGGATTCTTTCTAACCTCTACCAAATGGATACCCATTGAAAGAGCTGAGCATTTTGGATACAAGCGAACATATTCCATTCACCAGCCTATGGAACGTGTGAATGGTTATACGGATCTATTAATACCTAAAGATAATGGCTTATCTTACCTGTTTCTAGATTTTATTTATCAATTTAGAGGCATAGAAAACATTCGAGTACGCGAAAATGAGGACTATATAGCTCTTTCCGTAAAAGCAGGCTCCATGAAAATACATAACTCTGCTCCCCAAAACTTCTCTTCAGAAACTATCCGTTCTTTTTTAAAGGGTGGAGCCGGTGAAATTGTATTAGAAGAAGACCATTGGACATTTATAAGTGGCTATCACAAAACTTCTTTAGATCTTCCTGTGAGCTTGTTTAAAGCATTAAATGATTACGCAAGTAAAGAAAAGAAAACGTTCAATGAAGTGATGGTCAATCTAGCTACTCAGTTTCTTAAAGAAGACGGAGCAGCAAAAAAAGCTGATTCTTAATATATCTACTATTTTCTTTAATGTAACTTAGGCTTTTATTAAATGTTATTGGGAAAGGGTGTTATAAATGACCGCTACAGTACACTATTTGAATATTTGTCATACGTGTCACAAGGTTATTAGAAAATCATTAACTATCTGGGAAGGGTCTCCTTATTGCAATTCTTGCTTTAATGTATATCTTGAGTTAATTGAACAATCCCCTTTTACTTCAGTTAATACTATCAGGGATTAACTAGGACCGGTGTAAGTATAGGTTGTTTGTTTAACTTTAATCCTTTAAAATATAAATATATTCAATTATTTTTCTTTCTTTTGTAAATCCTCTTATCGAGTGATTCTACGGTGACGATTAATATTAGCCTTTGGGCGTTTGTGTAACACAGGTTGTTTACTGTGTAAATCAGACAGTCCAAGGGCTTTTTGCGTTCATAAAAATAATTGAATGTAAAAAAAGAAAAGGATGTGTGTAGTATGGAGCAATTTTTTAAAAGATACAGAGGAAGAACATTTAAGTTCGGTGAAACAGTTGAAGTTTATTGGAATTTGAATGTAGAAAATGCTTTTAGTATCCGTTGTGCTGCTAATAAATTAGTTTCAGCTCATTGTAGTTCGGTTACTCTTACAAATTGTGAATTTATTGTAGGTGAAGCTGGCCGTCAATCTGCTATACGTAAAGAGAAGCAAGAAGTACATACTTTTGTGAGAGGCAAGGTAGTAAGCGTTAACCAAAGTTGTCCTAGCGAATTAGACCAGGTGGTTTCTTATGAACCTTACAAACATGGTTTTTTGTTTCGGGAAGGAACAAGTACGCCTGTTAACAGTGCTAGTTCTGTTCATTGTGAGGCTAATTACTGTCACGTATCAGCCAGTGAACAAGATTTATTAGAGGATTTATGAGTTAGAAGCGTAATAAAACTGGGAGAAAGGGTGTTAGTATATGAATAAGAACGCGATAAAAAGTGAGGAAAACATTATAATTTCGGGGGATTTTCATCATTATGCCTTAGTGTATTATGAGTTTGATTACTATTGGGAGGATTGTATAGAGGCAGGCACTATAACTCTCTATAATAAATGTTCCGATGACTTTAATAAATTTACCATTTGGTGCGGAGATGATGAAGGGACTCATTTTTACGTGTGTTTGCCAACTGGTGAACAAGATGAGTACGGCGAGATCTTAGAAGATTATGATATTGAAATTTTCAATATTAAAGTTGCTACTTATGCTAATTTATCAAACGTCGATAGATTGAAAGCAATTAGAAAAATTTCTAGCGTATTTAAATTCTCCTTACTAGAGGCGATTAAATTTCTAAAAAATGTAAATAATAGACATCTATTATTTACATTTACTTCGGAAATCTGCAGTTGTTTAAACCTCGATAAAAATTTAGTTTCGGAGGACAACTATGCAGCTAAATTTTGATTGTGAAGTGGGATTTGAGTTAGAAACTCCTGAACACAGAAAAAGTATTGAACTACTAAGCTTAAGTGACTACAACCATATAATAAAAAGTGAAAGTGGTGGAAAAGACAGCATGGCCTGTCTTTTTTACCTATTGGAGTTAGGAGTACCAAAAGTAAAGATTGAATTATGGGTATCAGGCGCAGACGGAAGGGGAGAAGATAACATAAAATTTGTGGATTGGCCAAAGCGTTATAATTTAAATCAAAGTTATTAATACAGTCATAAATTAAAGGTGTATTATCGATATGTTCTAAGAACATTTTTAATATTGAATTCCAACATCTTCAGCCTCTATATCTGTAGAAGTATGCTTAAGGGTTTATATAAATGACATTGTAATAAACAGACCCATGATTATCGGTAGAAATTGATATTTCTAGGTAGTGGTATAACCCCTTTCAATGTTACCTTGCTAGTTTTAGGTATTAGCTGGATTTGAATCTAAATTTTCAAGTTCATTATTAGGTACTTCAGATTCCGTCTCATTCTTTTTATTATAAAGATAATCGTTATAGCCTTGAACAATTATGACGAGGAGAACGATAGTGAGAAGTAATATGGTACCAAAAGAAACTTTATTATTAATATTTAAAAAGAATAAAATGCTAAATCCCATAACTAATGATAAAAAAATTGCAAAAGAAATTATTTTAAAGTGTTGGATTTTGTCCAATAAATTAAACAAATTCTGTACTTTACTATTTGGTATGATGGCTTTTTTTATGGAATAGGAGCTATCTATATCTACTATTTTCGTTAAGTGGTCTCTAACTACATAAATTCTATTATGATCTAAGGCCTTTTCAACCTTCCATTCTTCTCCGTTTTTATCAACAATATAGTAAGCATTGGTATTCCATAATAATTTCGTGATACTGATAAAAAAATAACCGAGCATAAATAACACGAAAGAAATTAACAAATACAGGACAAAAATAAGAATAAGAAAGTCAGTTGGATGATTAATAATTTCATCTTTAAATTCTTCTGTGTAGAATTCAGAAATAATCATGCTTATAGTTATTAAAGAAAGTAAAGAAGAGATTGCAAGAGAATCAATAAATTTTTTCCAAGGCGTTTTTAATAAATTATCAATTTCGTTTGCGTTAATGAAATTTACAATCACTTTCATGAATGTAATAGAAAATCCGAATAATGTTATGAATGGGATAATAGAAAATAACTCTTTAAAATTTTCCATGAAATTGTTTCCTCCTTCTTAAAACAAATAAGAATATACGTTCTTTTTATATAATAGCACGCAGCCATTAAAATTGGGAATTAAATTCATTTTATCCTTATAAAGATAGTTAATAATAAAATGTGGGCATCTAAAAAGCTATTTATAATCTCTTTAGAAAAGAGTGTATAAATCCAAAAGGGGTATCTCTGTATTTACAACAGCTGTTATTTAACGAATAAGCAAGGTGGGTGAAAAAGTTCTGATTTACAATCATTCTACCGAATTATTCAAGCGCCGATCAACGAAAAATGAGGTTTATATCCTAATAAATATTAAAAGAATCCTTATAATCTTATATAGGGTTTCTTTTTTTATTGTTAAAAGTTGACGCGTTACACTTTATAATATAATATTATTTTATAATATATAACTAGGAGGGGATAAATCACTACATCTAATTCTATAAGTAAGGAGTGTAGATAAATGAGAAATTACTTTTTAAAAGTAAAAAAATGAATAATTGACCTTACAACATGGGGGGATTTCTTTGTATTTCACTGGGAAAGTTATTCGAATCAATAAGCAAGGAAAAATCAGAATACCTATTAATATCTTTCACAAAATTAATGTTAATGTAAATACTGACGAGGTAGAAATTTATCGTAAAGGCGAACAAATTATTTTAAAGAAATACCTGCCCGTTTGTTTTGTTACTGGAAAAGAATCATCTGAACTAAAAGAATTATTACCTGGTATGTTAGTTAGCGAAGAAGGGATGTACCAACTATTAGATGAATTAGAAAGTCAATCTCTTGAATAATTTAATTTTTTAATTTGCGAATTAAGTTTGCGCTTAATTCAAATTTAGTGCGATTTTATAAAAATTTTCATTAACTCTTGCAACTACAAGTTTTAAAGTATCAGGAAATAACAATGAAGAACTACTAGTAAAATGCAAAAAAAGCAATGGCTGAACAACTTTCTAATGGGATTTTCCCTTCGATTACTTACGGAGTTTATGAATTTGATGTTCTTTCATTGAAAAAGGTATTTGCTGGACTAACTATAGAATCCACCGATGGTAAATTAGGAATTGTTACTGGAGTTAATAAAAAAACTATCCCTGTTACTTACGTAAATCATATTTCAGTAGCTGGCTCTCCCCAAGGCTTTAAGTCTTCCACTGCAACACAAGCTCGAAGTAACGGATATGAAGATAGACTATTGGACTGAGGCATATAGTGGATATATCAAAACTGATGATAATATATGAAATTGTAGATTGCAAAACAATAAGAAGTAAAGTTAAATTACACATTGAAAGCACGACAATGTTCTTGCCTCTTTCTGAGCATGAAATCCTTGGATATTTGAAAGACGAAAAAAGTTAATTAGCTTAGCTATAAGAAAAGACAGCATTAATTTATAATGCTGTCTTTATTTCTTGTAATTAATAACAAGCTTATTTTAAAATAGAACCCTTTTATCGCTTTTTATGTACAAGTCTTTACTCAACTCCACCCTTTGTGTCACAAACTTGCATAACATCCTATATCTACTTTGGTAATTTTACATTATATTAACTAAAAGAAAGGAGAAAAACAAAGAATTTCTAGAAATATTGTTGAGAAAGGTAATTTGTTTAGTTTTAGTTAACCTTTTTTGAAAATGCCCATATTAGGACTATTAAAAAGGTACTAACAGCTATCGCCATTAACAAAGAAAATAAAAAAACAAACAAAAATGAACCATAATCCTCTAATTCTATAAACGGGTTATTTGTAATGTAAGAATCATTGAATAGAAATATTAATACGGTAGGTATAAAAATAAAAGGGAATAACTTTTTGAAATAATTGTCGAAATTTTTATTTTTAGAATCTTTAACTTTGTTCGACATTTTAACACACTCCCATTTTTTACTTCTTTTAATATATTTATACAGTATATCTTATTAAACTACAACTACTTTTAGAATAAGGAAAGATTGGTTTAAAGAAGAGGAGAAATAGTTAACATGAAAAAATTCGCAAAAATACTAATACTTACTTTGACATTTGGATTTATATTCTCTGGAACTTCAGCGTTTGCAGCGGAGAATTTAGTAACTCCCTTAACAAAAGAAGAAATTTCAAACATGCCAGAGGATGTAATGCCTGATGATGTTAAAAAGGTTATGGAAAAGAACGCCGAGAAGTTAGAGAACATCAAGAAAGGTGAAGTTACACCTTTCTATACCACTGCGTATAAAGGTGCTGAAACTTCTGATACGGCATATAGTGAGACTTTAGGGAATAGTGCAATGAATACTGTTTATGCTCGTATTGATGATTTTAGCTTTTGGTCTGGTTACAGCTACTATAAATTCTCTGGATGGGGATATACCGGTTATTCGGGAACTGCAACACCTTCATCTGTTACATCAACAGCATCTGTTAAAGCATATGGAGTTATACCGCAGATTTCTTTTAATGGTTCCAATTGGTCCCTTTTATCAGCCACAAGACAAATCGGGTCCGATTCAAATTTGCCGGGTAATAAATATGCAAGAGCTAATTATTCAAATGTTAAAATTACAGCATTTACTGGTGTAAATGCAATATTCTCTAACGCAGCATATATCAAATTACCAAGCGGTGCAAACGATAGCTGGACTGAAGATACTTATGTTTGGTTTTAAACAAATTTTAAAAGGTGTTGCTTAATAGCAACACTTTTTTTGGAGGTATATATGTTTTTTAAAAAGATAATAGCATTATTAATAATAACAACTCTTTTGATATCCTGTGCAAGTATAGAAAAAGGAAATATTGCGGATGAAGTAGAAACCATTGGTAACTTAAATAAGGAATGGGCAAAACAAACAAATGATTTGATAAAATTAGGCGAAATAAAGACAGATCAGTATGTTGACTATTCCAGTATTTTAAACAATGAAACATCATTAGATGAAACATGGAATGCCATAAAAATATTTTCACTTATAAACTTTGATTATGAAAAATCTAAAGTTATTTCTTTTGTTTCCAAATATGAACCAGATAATATTATTGAGGAATTAAAAATTAATAATATTTTAAATATGATGGGTGAGCAAAATTTATTCAATAAGAATTATGACAATGAATTCATAAATTTATTAAAAAAAGACATCACAGTAGAAGAAAAACTTGATAGTATATATCTCTTCCACCTTTACACTGGAGATAATTTCCAATTGAGCAAATCAACTATAAATTTAATTAAAAATTACTTACAAGAGGTAACATTTTCTAATAAGACTCATATAGGTTATTATTATGATTTAATTTATCTTTGCAAAAAATATAACGTAGTGAATCCTTCTTTGGAGCAATTAGATCCAAAGATTTGGTCCTATGATAATGTAGAAATAGAACAATTAGATTTACTTAATTTGTATTATATAGCGAAGATAAATGAATTAAATAATAATACTATGCCTCGTGAGTTGTTGAATAAATTATCCGAATTTAAAGCAACTGATGGTTTGTTTCATACAGAAAAGAAACAAGATAAAGGAACAATATTTGCCACTTATATAATGGCAGAAATATTTTTTAATGAAGGTAAGATAGAGCAATTAAATTTAAATAATGATAAGGTTATAAATAATCTCTTGATAAAACAAGACAATATTTCGGGAGGATTTTATATTAGGAAAAATTTGAGAGCAGACTTACCTGCAAAAATTTTTTCAGAACTTAGTTTAAAAGCTTTAGGGAAAGATGATAAAAGCTTAACTTCTGGTGATATCGAAAAGATGGTTTTGAATGAAGAAGAAAATAACTGGAAAATGAAGTACTATGGGTATAAACTATTGAACCTTTCAACTGAAGATTTAAAAACTATAGAACATACCCTCAACAATTATTGGGACAATTTGGGTGAAATAACTCCCGAAAAATTGCTTGAAGATTTAAAGGAAGTTGAGAATATCATTTATTCTATCTACATAAGTGTAGAAATTAATAGCGATGTTCCTCGGAGTTTAAAAAAATTAGTTATAGAGACCTCTAGTTTGATAACTGAAAATTACAAAGAAAAAAATCCTATTGAAATTTCATTAGCATTAGAGGCTCAAAATTTACTTAATTTTGAGGATTCGAAGAGTCAAGATATTAAAAGCTATCTCTTGAATTTTTATGATGAAAAACAAAACGTATTTGACTATAATGGCCAGAGTGAAATGATGATAAATTATTTTATAATAAAGTCTCTTTTATTTCTTGATTATGATAATGAAAAAGTTAACTTAGAGGAAATAATTTATATGTTTGCAGACTTTGAAAATGGTGGTTTTAATACATTTAAAAACCAATTTAATTCCTCTTCATTACTTACAACATTTTATGGGTTGGATTTATTGAAAGAAATACAATTTAAAAAGGAGAACTGAAATAAAGTCAGTTCTCTCAGATACAAAACAAAAGATTTTTGAAATATTGGGGATAGACTATCATAATGTTTCCCCCTCCATGTATTCTACTCCTAAATTATCCACATTTGTAACTGATAACACTGTGATAAAAATTTAGCAAATTTAACTCCTCTTTTAATATATTTATTAACGCGATATAATTGCACTAAAATTAGATTTAGAGCGAAAAGGAGAAATATGAACAAGCTTACTGAATATGTTTATATGTTTGATAAATTATTCTTTTATGATTATGTAATTTTACTAAGGAATTTAACAAAGGAATTATCAGGCAAATTTAAAAGACTATCTCCTGGGTTAATTTTAGTCCATGAGAAAAAAGCTGTTGCCATGGAGTTATCCCCCACCGCCTATTTAAAAATATGGAAATTAAAGAAAAGAAAAGAGATTTATGATTGTCTAACATTATGGTTCAAAGATGGTTTTTTAAACTTATATGAAAACACTCCTGAAGAAACAACTTATTACACTAACACGAATAAACTCTTCTATACTTTGTTAAAAAGATTAATTCGAGATTGTAATTTAAATGTAGAAATTAAAGAAAAGAAAGTATATAGTGGTCGGCAAATTACTGCCAAGCTGCCATTGATCTCTCTCTTAAACTATTACAAGACAATTATACAGTTGATTCTTAGAAGAACAGATGCGATTAAAACTAAGGAACATTGGTTTAAAAAATTAGAGCTATTTGAATTAGAAATTATAGTAAAAGGAGGAGATAAAATTGCCAGCACCTACAAGAAAGACCTTATCAGCTGAGCAGCATATAGAACGTGCATTAAAAGAATTACCTTATTATGTTTCCGAATATGTTCGAGCAAAAAAGCGTAATGGATACTCCCCCATTACATTAAGTGGTTATTTGCATGATTATAAGGAGTTTTTTAAATGGATTTGCGAAGAAGGTAAGACTAAAGCTAAAAAGCCAAAAGAAGTACCTTATGAAGACCTAGAGAAATTATCTAAAATAGATGTAGAATTTTTTATTGAAAAACTAACAGACGTTAAAATTGAAAAGTCGAAAGACGTATTCGTTCAAAGATCTAATGCAAGCGTAACGCGTTTTATTCAATCTCTTAAGTCTTTATTCAATTATCTAACCACGGAGAGTGAAAAAGGAGACGGAGAATGTTACTTTTACCGTAACGTTATGGCTAAAATAAAAACACCTAAGAAACAGGAAACGGCAGCACGAAGAGCTAAACGTATAAATACAACTATACTTAATAATGAACAAATGAAAGGCTTCTTAGAATTTGTGAAGCATTATTATGCTCTTGGCTTATCGCCTGCTAATCAAAAGAGATTTGAACGTGACCGCTATAGAGACACAGCTATTATCTCCCTCTTTTTAGGCAGTGGTATTCGTGTAAATGAACTAGCTGGATTGCTCCTAACTGATATAGACCTTCAACAAGGAGATATTAACGTTGTAAGGAAGGGAAATGATTTAGATACAGTTAGCCTCACCCCTGCTGCTTTAAAGGATTTAAGAGCCTATTTAGACGTTAGAGAAGAGGTTTATAAGCCTGATAAGAAAAACAAATATGTTTTTGTTTCTAAATACAAAGGGGTTGCAAACCCTATTGGAGTAAGAACGATTCAAAGTCTTATAAATAAGTATTCTGAAGCGTTCCTAGAGGGTAAAAGATTAAGCCCCCATAAATTACGCCATTCTTTTGCTAATAGTTGGTTAGATAATAACGGCTCATTGATAGGCTTACGAGATCAGTTAGGCCATAATACGATTGAAACCACCACCCTCTACACCAACCTATCTCAACAGGAGCAGAGGATTGTTTTAAATAGGATGTCTATTTCAGAGGTCCAAGAAATAGATGAATTAGAAGAATAAAATTTAAAACCCTTCCGATATAGTCCGTACTTTCATCCCCACTACTACTAATTGACTATATTCAACCAATATGTTATGTTATATTTTATAAAATAACATTACTTTATATAAAAGTGAGTATTGGGGGTTCAAGTATGATAAACGAATTATTATGGCTAGCAGGAGCTAAGCAACAGTATGATATTCAAAAATCAGCCGGTTTAGCAGGAATTATGGGTTTCTTGTCTATACTTTTAGTGGCTGTTAAATGGAATGATTGGTTCTATCCTCTATTTAATAAAATTGGAGCGGTAGAATTAGCGAATAAGCTAGGGCTAGTAGCAAATGGTATTCCTACCTTAACTGTAATATATATAGCTTTGTTTATTTTTGTATGTATTGTGCTAATTGGTTTGATTTGTTGCTTGTTATTAGCTTTGAGCATTCTTTTATTATTATTTGGTCAGACTAATTTTGGCTCCCTAGTACTAGGAACTTTGCTATTTGTCTTATTCTTTCCAGTGGTACTTCCCTTCTTTATCAAGGCTAAGCGTCAACAGAAACAAGAGCAAAAAGCCAACCTTGAAAATGGTTATATAAAGCCTACAACTATGAAACAAGCATACAGCAAGGATAAAGCATTAAATGGTTTACTTAAGAAATACCAACATGAATATGAAAACGTTAAAATGTTTCGCTTATTTGAAGAACAATCAATTAGAGAGAATAGTAAGCTAGAGTTATGGTATCAGCCTGAGATGGTCGGAGTAGAAAACAAAAATAAAACATATGCATACTTAAATAGAGCAGTAGCGTCAATTGATACCGATAAAGACTGGTTAATTGGTTTCCGCAAAGATAATGAAAGCGAAGATATAAATAAATTTTATGTCCTCCTTCCTAATCCTTTACCTGCATATGCGTCTCAATACTTCCTAGATGATTGCTATAAAGAAGGTTCACAGTTATCTTCAAAAGATTATCATGCTGCTCCAAAGGGAGAGCATCTATATAACTTCCTTCTATCTGAATTTAACAGGAAGTATCCCTCTGCAGCTACATTTGATAACTACTATGTTCCAGCCATAGAAATTGAGTTTGTTTGGGATGGTTATTCTGTTTCTCCTAGAGTTATTGATGGAGCAGAAGTAATGTCTGTGGTTTTAGATCACCTCAACGTGTATCACATTGATTCCGCCCGAATGGAAGTATTTTTCGAAGATGTGAGTAAGAAAGAAAATGTTAAACAAGCTATTAGAGAAACACATATAGCTATGTATTTAATCCCTTATGCATATCCAAATAACACAGATGATAAAGAATGGGGTTATACTGGATATTACAATGATTTAGTCTCAAAAGTTCCAAATGCTGATACTTTTGCTCCTTTGTATGCTGCTGATGTAAAAGAACGTATTATCGCTTATGCGAACGCTAATAAACAATGGGCAATCAACTGGATTGTACAGGATGTGTAAGGAGAATATAAATTGGGTAGAAACAGAAAAAATTTGTATGACAAAGATAGCTTGTTATTACTTCTTCAAGAACATAAAGAGCATTTAACAAGTACTAAAGCGTGGAATGAGTATGCGAAACAACATCAGCTACCTCATTCCTCTACGCTTATTAAAAATTTTGGAAGTTGGAATTTAACTAAAGAAGCTTTTTCACTAGAGCAAGCTAAAGCCCATAGACCCGTAAAATACACTTCAGAGCAACTACTGGAGATTTTAGATAACTATAAGTCTAAATTTACAAATATATATGATTGGAATATGTTTGCTTCAGAAAACCAACTACCAACATTTCAAACATTTGAACGTTATTTAGGAAAAGAGTTTATGGAGGAGCAAACGGGAGCGGGAGGAACAATTAAATGGGACGAGGATAAATTAAAAGAGCTCATTAAGAGTAATTTTCCTTCAAAACCACCGACAGTCAAGGAATGGAATTTGCTTGCAAAAGAAAAGCAGCTACCTACCCATATGACCATCATTGCTTATTATAACTCCTGGAACCTAATGAAACACAGGGTATATCATTCGTAAGATACTGTTTCTACACTACACACCGCTTCAGTAAGTAGTTGAATATCGCCAAGTATTTGACTTCTTACTGTTTCGTTATCACATTTATAATAATCATCGACTAATTTAACAAGTTCCATATAGATTAAAGACATAGGTATATTTACTTCCCTCCTTTGTAGTCCATATTAATTATATTATGAACTAAATATACTTAATTTGGAATACTTTTAAATATTTTACAAACGGAAAAAGGTTCACCCTAATTTTTAAAAAGGGGTGAACCTTTTTTTAATTAGCCTTTAATATAATTTCCTCAAAATTTTTTAAAGGAGTAATAATTTCATAGGCTAAGTGTTCATCATCTCCTACTTGCTGAACCTCAATATCTATAGAGATTTGAAGGTTGTCTGTATAATAAACATTCATTAATCCCTTATTGGTTTCTTGTTTGTATTTGTCTATTTCAAATTGGTAATCTATTTTCTCCAACATACCATTCCTGTTCATCAATTGAAGAAATTTGGTTAACTTTTGCAATAAATCTTCTTGTTTGTCACTTTCCTGATTGTCTTGTAAGGAACGAATAGATTCAGAAGAAAAAGCTACAGTTAACTGATCTAAATCTTGTAAGACAAATGAAGAATATACAAATTGGATGGTTTCTTTTTTCAAGTCTACAAGTGTTACTTTATCTTCTTCAGAATGAGGCATATGCTGTTCTCTTTTAAAAAAAATATTCTCGCCATTAGGTATTTTAGATAATATGAACTCATCAATATGCTTTGATTTTTCCGTTACCTCTGTAATTTCCATGGGATCCTTGTTTATTACTTCTACTTTATCTGTTAATTTAGGAGCAGTATCCTTTCCTAATAGGAGATAAAGGAGAAGAAGGATAAATAGAAGTATGAACAAGGCTATCAACAAACGTTTTCTCTCCATTTAATCCTTCCTCTCTTTACAATGGAATATACAAAGCAGGATTTAATACGTTTTGGGGACGTTTATAAGAGCCGTTGTGTAATTCAATGTGAAGATGGACTCCAGTAACACTTCCACTTGCCCCCATCGCACCCACAACCTGTCCTTGCTTAACAGTTTGACCCGTTGTTGCTATTGTTTTGGAAAAGTGAGCGTAAACGGCTACAAATTTATGACCTCCAACTACGTGTTCAATGTACACATGATTTCCCCAACCACCTCCACATTTACTTAAGAGGCTTCCGTTATTCGTGCATCCGGAATACTGTTTAATTACTTTTCCATCTGCCATAGCCACTATTGGGGTACCTGTACTATTTTGAATGTCAGCCCCATAATGGAAACCATTTTTCAAATTTCTAGGGCCATATTTAGAAGAAATACTACCTACTGCAGGACGCATAAAGGAACCAGGTGCCAATGCTGGTATTTTTCCATCTCCAGCTGCATAGGAGGAAGAGTTTTTTAGTTCCATTGCTTTATTCTTTACTTTTGTTACGTAAGTGTCGGAATGGTTATATGCCCTTATTGCCGAATCTATGTTTTTGGAAAACCCATTTTTGCTTAATAGATTAGCTGTTGAAAATATAGCATCTACTACGTTCCACGGATCGGCTTTCCCATCCCCATTACCATCTACTCCTAGACCACCATATTTCTTTATTTGAAATGGATCAGTTTTTATAGAAGGTGGAATATCTGCATACCCTACGCCTCCACAAGCAGGATATGACCATCCAAGCCAAGTACAAGGCATAAACTGTGTGTGTCCTTCAGCACCTACACTAGAGATCATGGTAGGGTGAGTAGAAAACCCAGTTTCTACGAAGTGAATAGCTGCTATGTAGTACCAATCCACTTTGTATTTCTTCTCTGCAGCAAGGTAATACTCCATAAATTCTAAGGGCACTCCTGCTCCAGGAGTTACAACACCGTCAAAACCAATAAGAGAGTTTCCAGTCAACCAGCCTGTATAATTGATGTATCCCCCTGTAACCTCATACATCGCTTCAACTATTAGCTTATCCTGTAATCCATAACCAAATGGCTCTTGTGATAGGACACGATCATAATAGGTATAATCTTCTGTTTCTACTTCGTCCACTAAAAAAGTATGAGAGCGAGATTTTCTAGTTACTGTTGTAGTTACTGGAACTGCTTCATATTCATTGGGGATTACTTTTCCATCTGGTCCTGTTTTTTCTCTTGACTCATAGGTAGTAGATGAACTAGTAGAGGTTTGCCACTCCGTTGTATAAGGAGTAACAGTTGCCTCCATAATTACATTCCAGGCTTCTACATATACCAAAGGTTCAAGAATAAAAGGTATCTTCTCTGTAGCCGTACTACATGAACCGTCTACACAAGTCGTTATTACATTTTCTATATGTCCCTCATATTTTTCATAAGTAAACAGCGGTGCCAAAGTTTTTGCCATTATAGAAGCTGCTTCTTTTTCTGACACTCCATATTCACCTGAATCGTATAATTGTAAAGCAGCAATAATTAACTCATGAGGTACTCGATACTTTACTTGTTCAGGACGTGACATATCTACAGTTGCATCTGCTACGGCGACGATATGATTTCTTAATCCTAAAGCTTCCTCATCCAAGGCTTCAGGAGCGTTAGAATAAAACAGGGTGACAATCATATAAATTACCAACACTAGTAAACCCACAGCAGCAATTCCTAGTAAGACTGGACCTCCTATGTATGCTAGTGCACTAACAAGTAATTTTGTAAGAGCTAC
This sequence comes from Psychrobacillus sp. FSL K6-1267, assembly GCF_038003265.1. Lineage (NCBI taxonomy): Bacteria > Bacillati > Bacillota > Bacilli > Caryophanales > Bacillaceae > Psychrobacillus > Psychrobacillus sp. FSL K6-1267. The sequence goes on from NZ_JBBOOR010000002.1 coordinate 96,958, forward strand.
AGCAGCCTTGACGGCTAATTTAGCCGCCAATTTTGCTGCTTTCTTTGCAACAGCTGCTCCTTTTTTACGAATTAATTGTTTTCCTTTTTGTTCAATTATCGTGGGTTTCCTTTGTTCTTGTTCCTCATTATTCATCTAATCACCCCAATATCCCTTGTTTTCTTCTAACTGAATCAAGGTATTCTCTGCGAGCAACGGAACGACTTGCATGTTCCTGGTACTTAGATGGCATTATCTCGTCTAATCCCACGATAAGATCATCGAAACGATGTGTGGAGTAATAAAATTTTCCTTCACTTGTTGCAACTGCATTTAAGCTATTAGGAATACTTTCTGGTTTCAATTGAGAACCGCTAACTGTAACTGGTATTTGAATAGTCTCATTCGAACCCATCCGTGTATCTCCTGCAAAAATAGGTGATACTCGATAAGTAATTCCCTCTTTATTAGCCGTAACAAATTGTCTATTTTTCTCCATTACTACTTGTACGTTTTCAAATCCTTTACTTCCTAAATCTTCAACAGAGAACTGACCACTCTCTACTTGGTGGTTAAATATTGGTAATTGGGCCTTCTGAATTGGAGCAGCTTTCATAGAACCTTGAACACTATCACTTAATAAAGAAACTGGATTTTGTGTCACTTGCACTCTAGAAGGAATTCTAGCTCCACCACTATCTAATCGATATGCAGATGATTGACCACTTTTGGAAGCCATAGGCATTAACGAATCGTTACTTACTTGTAAGTCCTGATATACGACTTCCCCTTGTTTCAATCCACTATGACCAGCACCTTTTCTAGATACCATTTGAGTCGTGCCACTCTTTGTTTGTACTTCAATATAAGAACTGTCTTGTGTTATAACTTGGCGAATTGCACCAGGAGCAACTTGAACATTGCCATTGGAATCTGTAACCGTCCTAGCCATTTGCATTACTTCACTAGGCGTACTAATATTTTCTTGTACACGTGACATAAATGGAGAAATGGAAGTAGCAGCCTGTTTCCCAATTTGGTAGCCTTTGACACCCATAACTGTACCTAATGCGTAACCACTCATATTTTGTAATTTTTGTTGGGCTTCAATTACTCCACCTTGTTGTTGTACAACCTCAGAAAATCCGCCTTGTACTGCTGCTTTTACCTGTTGAGTGAAACTGCCCCCGCTATTTGTATTAAGTGCTACAGAAGCACCCTGTGCTGCTGACGAAGTTACTTGTTTTAAAGAAGCAAAACCTGTTGCTCCAGAAACAAAAGCAGCTGTATTACTGTTCGCTATTTTACCCATTATGCTACTGGAATTGGCAGTCATTTGTAGACCCTTGTTAGCTGAATTTAGACTATCTGAAAAGGTTGCTACATTGGCTGAATGCACGTTTCCTTGATGATTTTGTTGCCAATCTCTAGAAGCATCATTTTCACTAATACCTTTAGCCGTTTGAGAAGAAATATAACTTTGTCTCATTTGATTCGTTTTCTGAGCAGCTAAACCTCCAACAATGAATCCTGTATTTGGTTTCCCATCTGCCCTCATCAGATTAGCACCAGTGACATGATTTATTGCACTATCACTCGCACTGATAAGTTCACTTGCATTACCTACACCTTCCATCCCAGCTACTGCATTGCTCATATGTTTTTGGAATCCTGCTTTTGAAATTGGTTCTGTACCATTCACGGCATTCCTTGAAACATACTGATTCCCTATGTCAGCAAATGCATTTTTCATCTCCGCTTTTTTACTTGCAAATGCATTGGAACGTTTGGCTAAGTAATCCTGAGTATAAGCTTGTCCGTTTAAATTTTCTTTATCATATGCTTCATTAAATGATTGTTGGTTAGCAGAGCCCCAATTTTCAGCCATTGCAGAGGAAGAAGCATTTACCATAGCATTACCACTAGCCATATTTCCGCCACTTGATTTAAGAGAAGCTATATTGCTTTTAGCCTGCTGTTTAAATTCTTCTTTCTTCGCTGTTTTTATATCATTAAAATGGGATTCTAATTCCTTAGGTGATGCATTCGGAAACCTTTCTTGTAGATCACTCATGACAGATGCTTTGTGTGAATCTGCCCAACTAGTTGTCTCACGATTAGCAATAGAGTTAGCCAAACCATCTTCAAAGCCTGTATTTTGCAGACCTTGCTTATTTTTAATAGCTTCTTTCCCTTTGCTTATTCGATCTCCGATACCTTGTACCAAAGCAGCTCCTCCTCTACCTACTGCTCCTCCGACTATATCTCCACCAACAGTACCTATACTTGCACCTGTCATAGAGGCAACTGGACCTAGTCCCATACCTGCTATTGCTCCAGCTGCTCCCATAGTAGCCTTTCCTGCTCTACTAAAGATGTCACCAGCTTTAAGCATCTTGTCTGCTTTATAAGTAGTACCTATATCGCTACCAGGATTTGACCCTAGCGTATTTTTTATATCCTTTGGATCTCCATTTTCACCTTTTTCTCCACCAATTTGACCTTTGGCACCTTTTGCTGCACCTTTTACAGCATCCATTACATTTTGGCCACCCATTGCTCCTTTGGCAGCTCCATACACACCAGCAAGTGCTCCCATACCCATCATAGCTCCTGCTTTAGATAGAGTGCCTTGCATACCGCCTCCCATTCCTATTAGTCCTCTTAGACTTTCTGAAATAGGAATAAAGATAGCATAAAGGATAACGGTTTCTATAAGTCCATCGCTAGTAGCAGAAAGTGTAGCGACAACCCAAAATACAAAAGCATGAATTGCTTGCACAAATATAGAACCGATAAGCTCCTTCATCCAAGAACCAGTAATAGGCTTGAATTTAGGGTTTAAATAGAACACTAACATTAATGGACCCATGGCCATTAATATAATAAGTGTTACTTTACGCATAAAGTAATAAAAGTTAGCCCATATCATTAATCCAAGTAATACTAATTGAACTAACAAAAACCCTAAAATACCTTCCAGTCCATCATCAAACTGTTGGTCATTTAGTGTATCTAGATTACTTTCATAAGATCCACTAAATATACTTACTACTCCTCCATTAATTTGGAAAAGTAAATCATAAAATGTCTGTAGATTAAGTAGGACAATCGAAACTATTCCTAAGTCAAAAAAGAAGTGTATCATCTCATTACGACGACCAGGATTAATGCTAGCCTTCGCTATACGCATTGCATGAACTGCTATAAACGCGATTAATACGAATCCTGCTATGGTGGCTATTGAATAATAGACCGGCACTAAAGCATCTGTTAAATCAGAGGGATGAAAAGTACCCCAGACCAATTCACCGTTTCCTGCTTTTCCGAATACTAATTCTTTGAGAGAGTTAAGAGACTCAAATGGTTTCTTGATACTCTCCACGATCCAAACAAATATAGCCTCTAAAATATCATTAATTTTATCAGCAACAAATTGCACTTAATTCCCCCCTTTCCCCAAAATCTTTATCAAGAGGACCTACTCATAAACTGTCTACGTTTTTTGGACTCCGCTAAGACCGCAGCATTACTTTCAATAAATTCTATCTCTTCAGCAGATGGATCGGTCTGTAAATGTACAGATGAACGGCCTATACGTAAGATACCTTCCCCTTTGTCTGGATTTTGGAAGAGGATATTAAGTTCTCCTTTTGATAAATCAAAATTTTTCTGAATTTCTGCAAGGTCAATTTTATTTTGTTTTAAGAAGAAATAGGAATGTGTGTTTTGTAAAATCCCTCGAGCTTTCTTAGACTCTAAAATACGGACAAAATCCTGTGAGGCAATTCTAAAGCCACCATTTCTTTTTCTTGCACGACGGGCGATATTCTCACCAAATGATACAGTTTGTTCATTATCAACAAATTTCCAAAATTCATCAGCATATACAATTTTCTTTAGCATCTCATTGTCTACGTTTTTCATAAAATATTCCCATGTGTAGTTTAAAACGACATGGTAAGCTATGGGACGTAAAAACCCTTCATCTAAATGCTTTAAATTAAAGTTGATCAGTCTAGCAGTATGAATATCAATAGAATCTGTATTTTTCCCTAAGTAGGTTTGTCCATCAAATATTGGTTTAGAACCGTCTCTGAGGAAAGGCCTAATTGCTGCTAATAAACGCTCCGCATTGTATTCATTTTTGTAGTGGTCCAAAAGGTAATTATAAACATCACTAATAGTTGGTTCTGGTTTTCTTACCATGGATTGAATTATCTTTCCATCTATATCTTGTATTCCTTTTTCATATAAGGAAGATGGGTGAGTAGTATAATTAAATCTATCTGGTCCGAATAAATACTTCATTGCTTCTTCAACGAAATTACGTTCGAAAACATTTATTCCATCATCTTCTTGGTTTTTACCTCGACATATGATGTCAAAGAAGTCAATTGTTTCATTAATTTTCTGTCTTAAAGGCACAAAGGAAATATACTTTTTCCCATCCTTTTCAAAATACTCACGAGCATCCTCATCCTCCAATAGCTCTAACTCTTCGTCGTCCTCTTCATAAGGTATAGTTGTAACATTCATTGCTAAAGGATTCAGGACTATATCACTTTCCTCTGATAAGGTGATATTCACGCCTCCAAGCCTTTTAACAATAGAAACAAATTCTCCCTCAATGTCTATTATTCTTGAATAAACTCCTAAACCAGTTGTCTCCCTTGCAAGGAGCAGTTTCATTCCTAACGACTTACCTGAACCTGATATTCCGAATATAGCCATATTATAATTATCCGGACGATAATTCTGTGTTCCAAACGCATTAAAGAACTCTTTTTGACCGGTTATCTTATTAATACCGATAGGTATACCGCCATTAAACCGGCCATTACCACTGATAAAGGTTGAAAAAGTAGAAAGTGCTCTTCTGTCTATATTCCGTACAGAGTCTTTAATTTCGTTGTTACTGAATGGCGTAACAGAGCGAAGACCTTTCTTTACTCTTCCCCAAGTGGAGACAATTTTCATGTGTTTGGAAGACATCGAGTCCTCTATAAACTCACTGTACTTATCTAGTTCCCTCTCAGAATCTGCATACATAACTCCTTTGACAGAAACTAAATAGGAATCATTTTCATTAAATTGACTTTCTTCCATAAGAATCTCTGTATCCTCTATTTTTGTCCTATTATCAATGACAGAATCCTGGTTTCCTCTTTTCAATTGAAAGTCTAAATTAGCTTTAATAATTGTATTTTGTTTTTGAAGCATCCTCATAGCTCCACTTTTAGAGAGTTTATGAATGTCTATCATAAGATCCGTTTCCCCAGTTGAGGTAAGGGTAGAAATCCAGTTGGTCATTAATTTACGAGGATAGCCATCTCTTGGAATATAAAAAGGACGAAAATATGTTTTTGTACCAAGTGATTGCTTCATAATTCCGTGATCATCACAAATTTTATTTATCTTTATTCCTTCCGGAGATATGACATCCCAAAAGTCAGGTTTAATATCTAATGGAGTTTCTATACTTTCTTCCAGTTCACTTAAAGAAGGTTCTTCAGAAGTGGACTCGTTTGAATCAATATTATCCAGCTGCTTGTTCGCTCTTTTCTCTTTCTTCTTTTTGAACACGCTCTAACTCCCCTCTCACTTTAATAATCCGTTTAGTTGGTGTGTCTGCAGTTACATATAGAGATAGCATTTCATGTTCCTCTATATCGCTATAACGATTCTTTAAAGCTTTTCGACGATTGAAAGCGTAATATAGCACTTCACAAATTCCATCTGTACTCAGCAATTCAACAAACACATCTGCTCTTCTTAACTGATTTTTAGCAGTAGTGACTCTGCGGTATAACTCTTGAAAGGCTTTGTCTATTATTCTTTCTTGCATATCGTCTTCCTCATGAAGTTTTATATCATTTGGATCCACTTGCATTTCAAACAAAATGTATCTTTTTGTATCATATCTGGGAGTTGATTTCTGCCATAACTCCAAGTCTCTAATCATATTTTGTCCAAATGTACGTGCCTCCTCATTCAAGGTATCTTCTCGTTCCATTGTCTTTTTAATCTCTAAAATCGGTTCAGTTAAATCAACAAACCGATTTTGAAGGTATTGACGTACATCATAGCTAATCTGAGCAGTCCAAGTTTCAATAACTGTATCTATGGCTTCTTGTTCATCTTCATCCAACAAAAAGTAATTGACGGATTCTACCTCTGCCATCATTACAAAGCGATTGTCAGAAAAATGAATCATGTGGTTGGCAACTGTTTTCACATTAGGAAATAAATCACTAAAAGGTGCTGCTTCCTCTTCCTCAAGAGGATTTGTAGATGACTTGTTTTTCTTATTCTTTTTTTTAGGCTTCGGAACAAAAGCTGAAGCTTTCTTTTCCTTCCACGGTAGGATTGGTTCTTTTAAAAGAATCCTGACCAAAATATAGCCTGCTAGAGATATTGCCAATAAAAAGAGAATATCTTTCAAAAATTTACCTCCTATCTTCCTTTTCTCCAGGAACCGTATTGTGTCTTTCTAGTCAATTTGATGTAATAATAGTAATCTCGATTCATGTTGTATTCTTTTACTTCGTAAAATCCTAAGAAACCTACGATAGTAAGTACTGGTAATGCGGCGATAATGGTTACTAGCAAAGCGAGAACAATACCTAAAGGCAATACAAACATAAATAGTTTTGGCACGTATGAATACAACACCAGTATTCCTACGACTAAATATAAAACCTGCCTCTTCGATACGATTCCTAGTATTTCTTTCTGTTCACTTGACATATCTATTGGTACTTTCTCAACTCTCAATTATGTGGCTCCTCTCTTTTAGATTAAAAAAGCATCTTCTCTTGTATTAAAAGAAGAGAAAATGCTTTTCCTTTGGAGTAGATACCCTTACCCCAGACCAGTAGCCCATCCAGCGATGTCGTACGATTTGTAAAGTACAAAGATACCTATAATAACGAACACAATTGCACTAATCCCAACGTTACGTTTTTGAGGGTTACCGTTACTTCCAGCTAACGTAAGAGCAGCTACAATCAACCAAAAAATACACCAGATAACACCAATCATAATGACAACTCCTAATGCGGAGTTTAGATCGTCATACAGGCCGTCTATACTACCAGTATCTTTGATACCTGCATCAGTGAAAGCCTTCTTAACATGGGCAGATGCACTTTGGGCAGAGATAAATAATGCCAAAGCTGCAGCTGAAATTGTGGTTCCGATTCCTTTTACTAAACCTTTCATCAACTTACCTCCCTTTTGTATCTGTAAGTAGGTTAATAAAACAAAAAAAATACCCCACTCTAAACATGCAAATTTAACAAACACGTATAATACGTGTTGTTGAAACATGTTTAGAGTGGGGTATTCCCATTCGGTTTTATTAACTTGATTCCTATTTTAACTAACTTTCCTATTTTGTGCAATATCCTTTTGGAAAATTATATATCTAGTAATTTACGTCTTCTCCCCTTCAGAAAACAACTTCATAACAAACAAATCCTATAATAAAATAAAGCTGTATTTAAGGACAATTCCTTAAATACAGCTTTATTTTATTTAATTATTGCTTTAATTTGTCAGTTTCGGTTCGCTGATAGCATTGAAGCTATAATTGAGACTTTTTTTATGATGAATAGTAAAGAACTGCTCATAGCCCCGTCCTTCAATATCTTCAAAAGATACGATAAATTTATATTCCCCTTCGCCCCAATTCTCGTCGAAGAATATTGGTAGTTTGACTTTCTCCATAGTGGCTAATACAAAAGGAGGATGAAGGTATATTCTTTTTTCTTCCCCACCTTCAATCACACAAACAGATAACTGAATGTTTCTTGCGAGCGAAGGTGCTTTTTGTGTCATAACTAACCGTATAAAGTTGTGATTAGCACGACGTAACGATTCAACTCCATTACCAATACTTTCCTCGATCCATCCAGACTCAATAGACTTATGATATTTATTGGGGAAGTTAGAACTAAATCTTTTATTATCATTATTGTTTGAGAGGGTTATAAAACCATTAGGAGGATGAAGTTTTGTTTTATGCAAACTCATATCTTCATCAAGAGATACCATTACTTCTATATACGGCATAAGAGCTATTCTTGAACGCTCCTCTTGAAAGATTAAACTTTTTTGATTCTGAATAAAAATCTTTTCATTTTGTTTAAAAAACTTCATATTTTGGCTTAATGTTAAGCACACTGCAATTAAGGTTGCTGCCCCTCCAAGATAACTTCCCCAAAACGCTAACCATTCAACATTCCTTAAATCTTTTCCCGTATTTAAATCTCCATATATAAAAAAGATATTTAGACACACAGGAAAAAATAAAATCAACGTTAAAATAGGAATAATCCATTTATTATCTTTGTAAAATTGTCTCATCTATTCTCCTCTTTTAAATTATGATTTTATTGATAGTCTTACAGGAATAGAATAACAAATTATAGTCTAGTTTCTTCCAATAAATTACATTCTATTAACCTATGTTCAAAGTCATAAATAACCTTATCCACCCTACTCAGTTATAAGTGACTCCATTCGTTACTTTCAGTATATTTTCACAAATCTCTTTATTGTAAAGTTAAATCATCAGCAAAGACCTCAAGTTCATAACTCTTCATATCATGAGAATCTAAAATGTCTCTAAAGTATTCCTCTGCTTGTTCTTTATATTGTGTTTTTTCAATTCTAACTGTAATGACTTTTTCTTCAGGACTTAAACCCATAGCTTGTACAGTAAATTCCTCTTGTGCGTCCTCAAAAATTTGACCAGAAAACATCTTATCAAGACCATTTGCAGTCTCGTTCTCTTCAAATTCATTTTGTACGATAAAGAGGATAAATCCAGATACAACTATACATAATCCTATAATTACCTTCTTCAAAAACATCACCTCCAAACTTTAATATCTATTCGCCAAATATCTATTATTACCTTCTTAAAGAAACCTGTTGCGTTAGTTTAAGTGAAATCCTTCACAATTTATAGCTATTTAAACATAGGTACCCAAACAAAAAATCACCTCTCATTTAAACTAGAGAGGTGATTTTGACGTTCTTTTATAAATATCAGTAACCGACTTTAATGTCCAGTTACATTATAGTTGGTAACCCAATGTTTTTCTTAATGTTATCGTTTCAACAATACAATACGCAGTAATTCTATACTGATGAGCGAATATTTAACTAAAGCACCCTTTAAGTAATTTCCATTATAAAGTTTATCAATAACCACTATTATTTCAATCAATGTTCCAATTTTTATCAAAAGGTATAGAGTGAATGAGTCCAACTGAAGTATCTGTCTTCCCAACAAGCATATAGGCTTGACCATCTCTAAACACTAACGTACCAGTTTGTTGTTGTTTCTCTTCTTCCGTTAATTGTAATTCAGTTGCATACTCAAGTCGGATGTCTTTAAACCTGTAAATTTCTTTCCATCTTTCAATGTTGATATTTTCTCTATTTGATATAGCTTCAATTATTTGTTCAGCATCCTGTAGTAGAATTTCGTAATTATACGGATAGAGTAGTCTGATGTTTTCAAGTGTTCTTCCTGTGTGATTTTCTCGGTATACCTCATTGAATGCAATTGTTATTTGAAATGTTCTATTTTCTAAAATATGATATACGCTCATAGCTGCAATATGCTTGCTATCATCTACTACCTTGTCAAAATGCCAACCTTTATAAGTATTTTTAATTTTTTTCAATAAATAAAGGTTTGATATTGAACAATTAAAGCCATCATTATCAAGGTGCTCAATTATATAACCCTTACTATATGATTCTTTTCGAAATTTTTCCCCGAAATAATAATCAAATGATATTTGATGTAATGATTTCTTATATTCATTTGAATACGGATATTTGTATGTTTCTTTAGCTTCATCAGTAGGAATTCTAAATCTTGCATTTCTGATTAAGTCATACATTTCAGGAGTGTAGTCTACAAAAGCTAGTTTCTTCATCCTAATAATGTTAATAGATATTTTATCATTCCATACTTCTAATGTTACTTGTTCCTTTTTATCCATAAATTAAAAAATCTCAACCTCCCTTTAATACTGCAATAAATTCCCTTAATTATAACATTCATAACCATCAAAAAATCACCTCTCAGTATACTAAAGAGGTGATTTTAAAATTTCTTTATAAATATCAGTAACCGACTTTAATGTAAAGTTACCAACTTTAATATCTGGTTACCAACTATAATGCAAAGTTACCAACTTTAATGTAACTGGACAAATCAACATTTCTTAGAAAATTTTTTCTAAACGTGGGTATTTACCATTAAGAAATAAGTCATCTATTCCTTTACCATCTTCTTCATTCCAAAGAACCATGTTAGCTGTAAGATTTCTATTTTTTAATTCGAGAATAAAGTTTCTCGTATGAAAAGCGACATCAGGATTTGTCATTAAATCCATATCAATTGCAAGGTTTACATGTTTAACTTCCATTTTTTCTAGCACAGGAAGTATATATTTCCAAGTATTTATACCAGGTATACCTAGTACAGTATCCCCTAGTACTTCAATTTCTTCTTCATTATAGACTTTTGGAAGGTGGTTAGCTGTAATATCAGCTTTTAATCCTCCTTCTGTTATCCATACTGCATTTGTTTTTAAAGCTTCTCCTGTTTCCCATCTTTCTAACCTCGATGTAGGAACTGCTACATGGATTGGGAGTGGATCTCCTGCTCCAGTGCCATTTACCTTATTAGCGGAAGACAACCAAAAATAACGTTGCCCTTTTTTCATTCTAATAAATCCATAGTTACTACCATGGTAGATGGAATGGCTTTCCCCTACTTCTAGTTGTATTTCTTTTATAAACTCTTCTCCATCTTGAATTCTAACTAAGTTTGGCTGTTCAACAACAAAGGCTTTCAAATTTTTAAAAGAACCTTTATCAATTACTACTTCATTTGGAGGGTTATCTACTCGAACTTGAAAACCAATAATTTGATTTTCCTCATTACGGTAAGGAATCATAATGCCATTTTTTCCCGATACTCCCCATCCATATTTTGCTTCAAAAAAACCTGGTACACCTTTCAAATATTCAGGTGCTATTAAATCACCCATACGCTTTACTATTGTAAAAGTATTGTCTGGTAAACTCTTATAACCTCTAACTTTTATTTCATTGACTGTCATTTTTCGTTGAACACTTAACAAATGATTCAGGTGATGGTCTTCTAACGATAAATGATTCAATAGGCATCTATATACGTGATTTAATTGCCCGCTCCCAGCTTTAATGTTGCCTTCTATAAATTCTCTTTTCTCCAGTTTTCTCTTTTCTTTTAAATAATGAATCCAAGAAGGAAATTCTACTGAAAAAGGTTTGTCACTCTCTGTCCGAATACAAACAACCATATTTCCATTTTCATGGATCATACACCCTCCAGACTTATGGCAAATAGGGCATAACTCTCTTGTATACTCCAACCAACCTTTTATTTTGGTTCTTCTTAACGTTTGCATTAGCATAACACCCTTTCCCTAATCTTTTAAATAACTCTCTTAAATTTTTCTTCTATCGGCGGAAGAGCAGTAACTATGGCAAATTTGGTCTTTTTAGTAAAGTCGTATCCTACTACCACCACCATAGGTAATCCATCTTTATCTACTCCTTCTATTAATGCACTTAGCCTGTTCCGATAAGTTTGTAGCCTCGTTATCTCACCATTTAAAATACACGAAATCAAATCTGTTTTGGTATAGCCACGCTTTGCTATACGTCTTAATGTGTGATTAGTTAAACGTATACTGTCGCCTCGTAGTAAAGCTTTCTTAATTTCTTTGATTTCCATTTCTGTTTCCTCCTTTCTAAAGAAATAAAAAAACAGTCCTGGAACTCATTTGTAGTATACATAGGCATAGCCATACATATATTCCACTCTGAGTCCAAAGACTGTTATTGTTTATCACCGCAGAATTACTCGAATGAGTAATTTGCCAAAAAAATGAAATAATTAATCTACAGTGAATATAGCATTTATTTAAGTGAATTTCAATAACTTAATCAATCGAGTGAATAGGCGATCCTTTGTATAATAAGGAATTTTTTCATTAATAAGAAAATCAGAACCGAAAATATGTTTCGATAAGTCTGTAAAAGGTTTAATTAATATTTCTTGAACCTCTTGATGATAATAAAGGGGAACTTTCTCATAATAATTTCTCATAGTTTCTTCATGTAATGAAGGAATCTGAGTCAATAACGGTATCTTTAACTCTAGGCTTAATCTCTCTACTTGGGAGAACTTATATGTCTTATTGAATATTAAATAAAATGGAATATGGATTTTGGACTTCAGAGATTGTATATATTCGTCCCAAGCTAGGTACTCCTGAGCAGCATCATCTACTAGGATCCAAAGTTCATCTAAATAATGTAAAGAATCCTCTGTGTACACGGTCATTTTTCCTGTTGGCAAATCCACCAATGTTACGTCAATAATATTTGTAGCAGTCATATAGCTCTCTAAAGATTTCGCATTCCATTCATACTGGGGATCCATTGTATCTAAAGGTAAAAACATGACATCTCTATACTTCCATTCCGCTTCAGTTGTTAATCCATCCGAATGAATTGCTTTAGCATAACTACTCCAATTAGCAGGCATAGTGGTATACCTTTGTAACCAGCTTTTAAGGGCATGCCTTTCTGTTAACCCTTCTAATACCGCAGTATACACTCGATTTTGAGCTAAAAACAAAGAGAAATTAATCGCAAAAGAGGTTACGCCTGTACGCTGTAATGGTGACCAAATACCGATCTTCTTGTGCTGTTCCCATTTATGTTTTGCAAATACTTGTTTTTGTAAATCACGAGACCTTTTAAAATAAGGGTTTTCCTCGTAGATAACGGGTATTTCGTTATTGATGGTTGGAATTTTTGTGTCAATTACTTCTTTTTCTATTTGTTTTGTCTTCTTTTTCATCTGAGCTACTTCATAAATAGATTCTAAATTGTGAACATCATAGTTCTCGTTATCCATAGGGTATGTGAAGTTAGTATTACCACCGCCTAGTGTGCCCCCTACTTCGTCTTTCTTTTCAATAGTTACGTCAAGGCCAGGATTAACCTCACCATGATTATCTGCTTTCTTTTGTTCTTCCAGGTGTTGTTGCGTTATATTTGCTGTTGCTGGTTGCGATTTCTCTTGATTCATTGTGCGAGTAGAAGACTTTGCTGATTGTGAACCTATTACTAAATTTCTAAATTCCACGGAATTTTTAGCAGAGTCAAGGTAATTAATCATTCCCAATATATTATTGAATTTTATTACATGGTTAGTCCCTTTTTCTTCTACTGGGCGAATATGCTCTAAGTTTCCAACCAGTAACATCATGGCATTAGAAAGTTTCTTATACAAATACTCATATTCCCCTACCAGTGAAACCATATTTGAAATAAACAAAGCAGGGTTAATAGAATTTTTATCTTTACACCAATCATGATAAACTTTTTCAGAGCCCAAAAAATCATAGTCTAAGTGATTTGCTATTAGTAATTTTTCTATCTCTTGTATTTCATACTCATTGGTTAAAGGAGATAGATACACCAATGCATAAGATTTTCGTGTATTTTCCATAAAACATTTCTCCAATCTTTATTTTTTAAAATAAAAAAGCCCATACTACGCCTGTTTAAACAGGTTAGTATGAGCAGTACATGCTTTTCCGATATTTAGATTAATCCCACTATATCATATTTAAAGATTAATATGGTAATGATTTTATAATCTATGTCTTGTGCTTTTCTAACATCATTTGTTAAAATGAAGATATAACATTTCTTTTTATATTTTTTGCAAGCCCTCTTTATGAGTGGTTCTGCGGTGATGAATAACAAAGGTCTTTGGACTATTAGTGTATATAGCTTTTTTTGGCTATCCGACTAATTTTCCAAAGGCCTTTTTTTCGTTTCCTTAAAAAGAATTGTTAAAAAACCGGGAGGAAGGGTGTTATAGATGGCCGATGCTATCACTGAATCACAAAATGTATTACAGAGGTTAAAAGAGCCATTCAAACCAGAATTAATCGAATGGAGAGCAACAGCTGCAACTGAAAAAAACGGAAAACTAAAAGTACTTGTTGTTCCTTATGTGAATGCAAGAGTTATAGCAGAACGTTTAGATGAAGCAGTTGGAGTGTACTGGAAAGACAAATATGAAACAATCTCAGTAAGAGATTATACTGGTTTTCATTGTACTTTGTCTCTCAAAATTGGAGACGAATGGATTTCTAAGCAAGATGCTGCTGAACTCCCTGTAATCGAACCTATTAAGGGCGGTTATTCTAGTGCTTTTAAAAGAGCTGGAGCTAAATGGGGAATCGGTAGATATCTGAAGGATTTGCCCGATTGTTGGGTAGAGGTACGACACGAAAAAGGTCCACACTCTGTTGATGGGAACTTTAAGGTAAAAGGTAATATTCAACAGGTTAAAGGGTACTTTAACACCCCTTCTTTACCTAATTGGGCGTTACCTAATAATGAAAAAAATAATCACAAAAAACAAAGCCAACAGCAACAGCAACAGCCAAGTGTTGAAAATAATGATGACCAATCAAACGTATTAGATAAGTTACAAGCAAATGTACATTCAGCTCTTCAATACCTTCAAGTACCATTAAATTTGGTTCCTCAGATTTTAGAGAAGAGCGGTTATAAGCCTGTTCAGTTAGAGAAAGCTTCACAAAAAGACTTAGAGAATCTTCTTCCGTCACTTGAACCAGCTTATCGATATGTCGAGTATTGTAGGAACAAATTAAATCTTACGGACAGTCAAATGCTCTATTATGCAAATATTAATTTAGCACCGTTGATACGGCAACAACTAATTCACATTTATGAATTAGCTTTGTATCTGACACCAGAGTTAACAAATACAACAATAATACTGGCTAAAGAAGACCTTGCTACCATTCAAAAAGTGAGCTAAGGAAGGTTCTTTTGCTAAAAGAGAGTAACGGAGACAGAAACAGCACCTTGTTTCGTCTCCTTTTTATTTTACAAAGCAGCAACCAAAGATGATTTGAGAGGAGAAAAATAAAATGAAATTTACAGTCCCTAATAAACTAATAACTGAGGTAATCAGCAAAAGCGGAAGATTAATGAATGCGAAACCACAAAATCCAATTCTTAACGGTGTTCTAGTCCAGGTTAAAGCAGATTGTATTATCTTTACGATCAGTGATGGAACAGAAAACCTTATTCATACGATACCAATTAATGAAGAATCAGGAATCGTAATTGAGAATGAAGGAAAAAGCATTCTCCCTAAAGAGGCTTTTACTATAACTAAAAAATTAAAAGGAAATATTAGCTTTGATTTACAGGATGGAACGGTTAAAGTCACCGAAGATAAAACTTGTTTAGAGTTTTCTACTATGGAAGCCGATGAGTTTCCCAAAATTAATATGGAAAACACAAACAATGCTATCACTTTTGATGGGGCAGACTTCGAGAACATTGTAAGGAAAACGATTTATTGTGCATCTACAAGTGATTCTCGACCAGTTTTAACAGGAGTGAATATGAAATTTGGCGAAGAGAATACCTTTGTTGCTACCGATAGTCACCGACTAGGTAAAGTCATACAAGGTGCATATACAGAAGAAATTAGTATTACTGTACCTGCCAATCTCTTAGATCATGCATTAAAATCTTTTGATCTCACCCGCTCCGTAGTTATATTTCCTAGTCAAAATCAGATTGCACTTGCTAACGGTCAGACTCTTCTAACTTCTACATTGTTAGAAGGTAACTATCCAGATACTTCTCGATTAATTCCAAAAGAATTTTCAGAGGAATTAGTAGTGAATAGACAAGAGTTGATTGATACATTAACTCTACTCCTTTCATTAGCAGGCGATAGTGTTCCGATTAAATTAAAGGTAGGTACGTTGTTTGCTGAGTTTTCAACTAGTAGTTCTATTTCAAAAGGTGTAAAAGAAATAGCGTTTGAATCTTGGACCGGAACAGATGGATTTACAATCGGTTTATCCGGTAAATATGCCATAGCTGCCCTTCAAACATTAAACACTAATTCAGTAAAAATCTCTTTTACAGGACAATTAAGACCTTTTGTTATTACTGCTGTCACTGAAGAACCAGTTGAAGATTTACATCTTATTTTACCTGTGAGAATCAGTTAACTAAAGACTAGGGTTTTCTCTAGTTTATGAGGAGGATTAAAAATGGTTGATTTTCAACTATTTACTAACAAATTGAACGAATGCTTATTAGAAGATGTTCCTGACTTGTCCCAAGCGACTTATATTTATCACTTGGCACACAACCAACCAGAAGTTAAGAATATAAACTTTGAAGCAATTAATCTGTGTAAATTAAAGAACATCATAAATAACTTGGAAGACTCAATTATTTATGAAGATGAGGACGGCAATGTACGTATTTCTTCGGAATCTGCTTTTGGCCGTGTTATTAATTTAGGATATAAAACCGTTGGAATGGAACTAGCAAACTTAAAAATTGCTCCCTCCACCATACGTTTTTTATAGGGAGGAAATAATATGTTATCAATGGAGGAAATCTATAAAACCAAAGCTTATCTTAATAACTTGTATTTATGCAAACTAGCACATATGCAAGGGTTAGATGTTAAGGAAATTCTGCATCATACCTCTATTCAGCCAGATGATTATTCAAATGATGAACCATCATGGGAAGCTTTTTTAAAAATTTCCCAGAATACTTTTGAGGTAATGGATTATTTTTTCCCAGAAGAGGATGAGCCTGATATTTTTTATTGGTTAGAGCTTGCTAGAGTTCCTATATCTAAAACTAAGCATTTATATTCTTTTGTGTTAATCATTTTGGACAGCCAATTATTATTTGATATTCCATTAAAAGTGGAATCCGCTTTAAGTGAACTTGGTGGTCAGATAACGATTTACCCTATCGATGAAGGTGTAGTAATAATAGCGGATACAGACTATGGGACAGTTGACTGGGCCTTGCTGTATGACACGTTATTAGATAAGTATCGCAAAAATGGTGAGTTTAAGAAGAATCTGGAGCGTGAATATTATGAAGTGGTTATTTGAGTTTACCGATTTGCCTAAGAATCCTTTTTATCCAATCGTAGCTTATCAAGAATTAGACAGCGGAGAAAAAAGAGGTCCTTTTTATCTGAGTATAGATGAACTTATACGAGCTATGAGAGAAGAAATGGAAGTTGATCATGAAGAAACAGAATATTTAATACACGGAGAGGCAATCTGCTCCCCTGTGTTACCTAAGAATGTGATCAATTATGCCACTAATAAAGAGCAAACTAAAGAACAAATTACTATTGAGTTACCTAAGCAACAATTTGATATAAAATACCAAAATACTAATGCTGAAAACATCTTTTTCTTGGGGTTCCCTAGAATGGTTGTTCAATTTAGTTTGGTTAAACAAGAGAATTCTAAAAGAAAGTTAGTTGATACCAAGATATTTGCAGTATTGGATGATGGTAAACCAATTAATGAAGAGACCCCCCTCTACTCGTTTCCATATACCAACGTAGGTAAACAGAATGGAGTTGTATGTTGGGGAAGTAATACAGCTCTGTACTTAGAGGAACTATCTGAACTTAATCGTGCGTTTCAAATGTTTATCTCCAGTCCTTTTAATGAAGATAGAGGCGTACGAACCACTCATGGGATTGGTAATTTCAGAAAACTAATCGATTGTATTGAAGGGCTACCATTTGATGATGAGTGGCTAATACCGATAAATCAAGCACTCAAAGATATTTGAGAGAGAAATAAAGAAAAATTAGCGTGAATATAAACTGTAAGCCCTCACCTTATAGGGAGGCATGAGAGGAGAAATTATAATGTCAGAACAATTCGACCTATTTTCAATGTTAGATAAAGCACAAGAGGCAGATGCACAAAAACAAAAAGAACGCGATGAAAAAGAAAGAAATGAAAGACAAGAAAAAATAGCAAAACAGAAAGCTATAGCAGAACAAAAATCAGCAGAAGTTGCGGAGAATAAAGAAACAAATAAGAAGGAAAGCAACAATAAAAGTGATAGTAGCACGAAAGAACCTGCAGCAAAGGTAGAACCATTTGCTCCAAATGAGGCAACTATCATCCGTTACTTTGGAGAAAGTATAGAAATTACAGAGTATTTCAGCTCAGAGGAACTTGCAGAGGGGTTATTAATCCACAAAAAAGATGAAGAACCTACCCGTGCCCCATTAACAGCTGAGTTGCTTCGCCAAAGAATGGAAAAGGTTTTCCCTGAATTGGTAAAGGATTATACAGAAATGATTTTTTTAGCCAAGAAAAATTTAGTTATTCCAACTATGAAAGCTAAAAAGAAAGGGAATTGTAGAGTGTTGCCATCTGGCGACACTTTCCCTTTGCCTAAAATTCCTTACAAAATCCTATCAAACTTCATTAGTGTTGCTAAGTTATACGGGGAGCATGAATTAGAAGTACATGCTGATATATATTATCAAAAACATACGAAATCTTTTATTTTGGATTTTCCTCAACAAAATATTAATAGATACAACGTGGAAGTGACGGAAAGTAGTAGAGAGCTAGCAGAAAGGTTTATCGATGCGACCAAGATATTAGAAATTCATTCTCATCACTTGTTTGCAGTGGCACCCTCTAAGCAAGACAATGAATCTGAACGAATACCAGGTATGCTTTATGCAATTGTAGGGAGAATAAATAAATATTTTCCTGACTTATATATTCGCCAGTTCATATCAGAGAGTATAGGTCATAAAGAAAAACATATGGATGATATTTTTGAGAATCCATTTTTAGAGTTACCAAACTATGAAGATAGTAAAATCGAGGTGATTTAGTAATGACTGAATCAATCAAGATAAAAGATAAGGCTAAGAGTAACTATACACCCTATAGAGGCGTTTTTTATAACATATTACAAATCGGCTCAGGTGGGACAGGTGGATATTTAGCTCAACATATTAGCCAATTAATTGGAGTATCAGAAAGCCAAGCAAAATACGTAATAGCGGATCCTGATATTATTGAAGAGAAAAATTTGGGTAATCAATTGTTCTTAGAAGAGGAAGTGGGACTTAAAAAGGCGGATGTCTTAGCAGCCCGATATTCTCATGCTTACGATTTAAGAATTGGTACTTATAGTGAAAAGTATATTGAAAGTACAAAGGATATTGAGAATCTATTTTCCTCGGAGTACTATCAATATCCTTACAATCAGATGAGAGTAAAAATTTTAATAGGAGCAGTTGATAATAATTACTCCCGAAAAATTATGCATCAGTATTTTATGGAAAACAAACCTTGTATCTATATAGACGCTGGTAATGAGGCTCCTAAAATGCCATCGGATTGGATGAACAGACCCAAAAATGAGTGGACCAAAAATGAAATTGAAGAATTTAACGCAAGTGGTTGGACTGGTCAAGTAGTTACTGGAGTCAACTTTAATTTATTTAAACAAGACCCAGTCGCTAAAGTATTCCCTGACATTTTAGAGGATACAGATGAATTACGGCCAAGTGAGCTATCTTGTACAGATTTAACGGCTAGCGAACCTCAACGACTTATCGTTAACAAGTTTGCTGCAATGGCAATAACGAGTATATTAACAGAAATAATTGAAGAGGATACAATTTCATCTCATATGACTGTTTTTCACGCAAAGAAAAATAATATGAGATGTACACCTATTAAAAGCAGCAACTAAACACGGTTACTGGTAGAGAAATTTAATCCATCCAAAATTTCACAGATAATTTTTCACATATAAAAACACCTTCGATTCTACACTTTTAATTAATGTATAGATTCGTAGGTGTTTTATATGTCTTAATATTTCAGGTTAGTCTACTTGTAATTCGACCATTGTGCTGCTCTTGTATTCTTTATAGTTTTATCCTATGTTTTTCAATAATTTATTTACTACTTCTAATCCGTACCGATAGAAGTTCTCTTCCAATTTTGTAAATCTAATTTCTTCCAACTCGTTTATTACTAAAATTTTCAACTCTTCTAATTCAATAGGAAATATTGATGTTTCTAACCTACTTTGTAATTCAACTAGACCATATTCTTTCTCTTTGAATTTTCTACATAACTGTTTGATATGATTTCTTTCTTCTATTTTAGCCACCTACTTTGTAATTATAGTAACAACTGCTCCCTGTTTATTAGTTATTACTTGTAAACTTCCAGACGTATATGAAAGATTACCATTTTGTTGAAGTACAGGTTTAGTATTTTTAATTACACTTTCTACATAGGTTGGAGACACGCTTCTGCCATAGTCCCCACCTGCTTGAGTAATTGGACTTCCATATCTTTTGCCACTTGGTTGCATTCTGTCAACTGCATGTTTAGAATAAAGCCTGGTACCTACTTTAGCATATGTTTGCCCATTAACTCTAACCTTTTTATAATTATTCCATGAACCCCAGAAAATTTTATTATTACCTATACCCTTAACCTTAACAGGACTAATATATTGTTTAGATATACTCCAAGGTATTCCGCCACCCCCGCCTACTCCTCCTTGATGCAATTGTTTCATGCCATCTGGATCAGTATACTTAATCGGATTATTAGAGACGTATGTGTACCCATTTTGTGTAAGTATATCATCACTATCTCCAGGATCAGGATCTTGCGATAAAAATACACCAGATTCTGGTTGATAGTATCTAGCTATCAAGTAATATAATCCTGTTTCTTTGTCATACTGGTAGCCTGCATAACGATAAGGATTGTCCTTCACTTGGTCTGTTTCATCAAATTCTAATACATTCCCCCATGCATCGTATTTATAGGTAGCCACTATTTCACTATTTTGATTAGTTAAAGCAATAACATCTCCGTGGGCATTATAATGATAGAAGAAAGTTTGCACTCCCTTCTTCATTGAAAGCAGCTGACCATTTTCTGAATACGTATAAGAACTTGTGACATTGTTTTTCTCATCTGTTTCATAAAGAACGTTGATACTGTCCCCATTATAATGGTAGTTGGTAACAACTTCGTTAGCATTTTTCTGAATTCGTCTTCCACTCTCATCATACTGATATGTGACAAACGGAGTAGATTCTCCTATATTCGTAACAGAAATAAGCTCATCGGCATTGTTCCATTCATAGATATACTGTCCATCTATTACTCGGTTGCCGTTGGTGTCATAAGTAATGGTCTCATCATCAAATTGCGTTAATTGGTTGGCTATATTATATATTGCAATTTTATTTGTAGTTTGTCCATTATTTGTAATGGTTATTTTCTTTCTGTTTCCAAAGCCATCATAGGCGTATTCATTGACTTGTCCATTTCTTAAAGATTCTTTTATCAATTGTTCTTGGTCATCGTAATCATATGATATAAATGAATCATCAAGATAGTCTATTTTTGTACGGTTTCCATTCGAGTCATAAGAGTAGTCTTCCGTTAAAATTTCTTTTCCGTCTGCTGTTCCAATGGAAAGGTTGCTTACTAGTCCCCGATCATCGAAGTTAAAAGTTGACCCTGCCCCGTTAGCTGATGTGAATGTTTGAACATTTCCTTTATCATTATAGCCAAAATGGTAACTGCCATCTCCCGTGGTAACAAGTGTATTTTGATCCAACTGGTTATATTCGTATTTATTTGTTTGCGTAAAGGCTCCATGTGAAAAGATGAAACTATCTAACTTATCAGTTTTGGCTAGATAGTTCCACTGCTGGTGCCCTTCCCGATCCTTCAAGTCTTTGACTCGGTTAGAAGAATCAAATGCTCTAGATTTCTGCCTTGCTTCCTTTACATACATAACGGACTCTTCGTTTCCATTTAAATCATACTTAAAGTTAAAATACTCTTCATTATTATAGAAAATACTTTTAACTCTATTTACACCGTCATAAGTCCACGAAAGAGCGTTTCCTCTTGGTAAAATTGTTTTCGTTAGGTTTCCGTTAGTATCATATTCATTGATAGTTACTTCATTCAATGGACCTGTTGTATTGGTCAGATTGTTCATTTCATCATAATCATATCCAAAAACTTGTGACTTCCCATCTTTATCTGTGATGGACTTCGATTTCATATTCCCGTTTTTATCGTATCCGTATTGAATGGACGTTCCATTAGAGAGTAGAAGGTTCTTCAAAAGGTCTGTTGCGTAATAGTTAAAAATTTTCTTCGACCCTTTTGCATCCATCTCTACTTTCTTATTGCCGACAGAATCGTACTGAATGGATGTCGTATATCCCATTTCATCTTCAATTTTATTTAAATATCCGTTGCTGTCATAATTAGTCTTAGTAACGACCGAACCTTTTGTCAAACGTATAGCATCAAACCATGCAGTACCAGCATAATTTCCCTTGAAATGAAGTGAGACGTCGATTTTACTAATCGGCTTTGTTGTAGGAATGCTAATCAACGCAAGATTCCAATCCAGATTATTACTCAAACCTTCCATAAATTCTTTGGAAGTACCATCCACATAGTGAACTGATGCGGCGATGGAATAATCTTCTTTACTCACCCCTTCAATAATTCTGATATTACTTGTCTTAGATAATCCCGTTAATGTTATTGGAAAAGGTTCATCTGTTGAATCTTGACCAATATTAATTGTTTGTTTATAAATTCCTGGCTCCTGTGTGGCGTATCTTGTTAGTTTTAGTGACTTACTTCCATCAAACCCACTTGTATCTGTGACACCACCAGTTCCTGCCCAATTAGTAAGCCCTCCCTCGAAGCTACTGTTCACAATAGGATTATAGCTAGAAGAGACTTCTGCTTTTTGTAATTGGATAGCATCAAACCACGCTTCTCCTGAAGCATTTGAATCTTTATGTTCCACATTTAAAAATACACGAACTTTGGCTGTATTTTTAGGTGTTTTAAATGGTAACTGACGGTCTGTCCATCCTCTGTCTCCAGCCAATGTGCTATTACGATTGTGTACCGATGATATGATGTTGTTTTCCTTATCTAAGAACTCAATTTTAAAAAACGCATATGCTTTTGTTAAAGTTGTCTTCACTCTTCCACTAAGTATATAGTTTTTATCTTGTTCAACTGTCATTTCTTGAGATGCAGCAACATATCCAAGTTCATTATTTAATGAACTGTAATCTACATTTATCTTTAATGTCTTAACCCCATACAAACCATTAGAAGCATTTGTGTCGATAGCTAAAGTTCCTTTGTCATTTTTACGTAAGGTTGACCAAGATGTTGTTCCCTCTTCAAAACTGTTGTTTATAAGCAAATTATTTGATACACCAATTGGTGCACTTGATTCTAGTTTATCTCCAAATTGGTTGTACTTTGAAAAAGATGATATATTTCCACTTAAGTCTACTTCTGATATTGGATTATATTCGTCATATGATATAGTTGTCTCTTTTTCCTTTGGATTCTCACCCTCGATAACAACAGACTTTTTAATGTCGTTATTTTCATTGTAATCATACTTAAATTTCAGATTGTCTTGATAAATTGAAGATGTCTTTAAATTTCCATTATCATCGTAACTATATGTTTCGGTTGGATTCAAAGTATTTTGATCCTTAGGGCTTCTCATTTCTTCTAAATTGTTTCCTACATAAACATAGCTAGTGATTAGCTTCAATCCATCCTCATCAGTGTCAATCTGTTGAACAGGATTTCCTGCTTCGTTAAATGAGTATTGGATTTGTGAATTATTAGGATTTGTCAACAATAACTGTCTTTTTTGTTCGTTATAGTCTAAAGAATAGTCATATTTTTTGGCATCCGTCACTTTTTCCAACCGATTATTTAAATATGCATAAGTTGTTACTACTGGTTTAACAGTGGTATGTGTCGGCTCATATAACTTAATCAATTCCGTGTTTGCATTATACTCATATTCTGTAACTTGATTACTACTGTCAATCACTTGCTCAAGCAAATCAGGATTTAAAGGATTATATTTGAATGAAATGACTCTTTGTAATGGATCTGTTATTTTTTCAACTCGACCATTTGCATTGAGCGAGATAATTATCTCACGGGATGTGGCATTTTTTGTTTCATCTTTAAATGATTCTTTTATTGTTAATTGATTAGAAGTAAATAGATATTCTGTTGAGTTATTGTAGCGATCCGTTACCTTCGATAGTTTTCCGTTACTTTTCGTAAAGTAATAGATTGACTGGTCTTTTGATTCAAGCTTATATTGTTCATTTGTTTCTGATAAATCGAGATATATACCAGTTGGGGCTTTATAAGTCCCGTCGACTTGCTTTTTAAATAGATGAACAGTACCATCTTCATCAGTGAACTTAGCATCTTGACCTTGCGGAACAATACTCATTTCGGCGTCACTGTGCCAGCCCTTCCCGAATAATCCAACAGTTGGTGAAAGACTATTATATGTTCTAGATATTCCTAAACCAGGTCCATTTCCATATATAGAAATATCGTTTGCTGTTAACATTAAATTTCCTGTTGCTGCATTGACTGTACCATTTGGAACATCAATCATCGTCCAATAATCTTCTGCTCCTAAAAGCTCAGTTCCTTGAGGCATTTTAGTGATCAATGTATCATTGGAAAATACTGTTTCTCCATGTGCATTATACGCACTTAATCGGAAGAAATAGTTTTTAGAACTGGCATATTTTGTTCCCATTTTAGCGTACATCGGTGAAGGATCCACTGGAAATTCAAGTCCTTTTCCATCCTGGTGAAGTTTCAGATTCTCTGGACTTCCGTTTTTTATTTCCTCAGCAGTTGGCCAAATACCTTTATTTTGTGTCGTCCAACTAGTAGCATCTTTCACATCAAAAGATTCATAACTAAGTCCATTAAAAATCCAAACTTTGTAGCCTGTAGCTCCCTCAATTGGTTCCCAATCTAAATTAACATAACCAGAGTTTGTCCCGATTTGATTACTATAGGCAACTCCTGTAGAAATTTGAGGCATCGCTAAGTCCGGAATGTTCGGTACAATAGGATTTGCTTTTGGACTTTCGCCATTCGCAAACACTGCACTTACAGAGATAGCATAGTTGGTTCGATCGTTATAAGTATTCCCTCCCGAAGCTTGGTAAACAGCTTGAGGATTAACTGGAAGATTGGTTCCTTCTTTAGGCCACACTGATTTATCTTTTGTGGACCATTTGGTGTTTTTACCTACATTGACTGGTTTATACTCTTTCCCGTCAAAGAACCACACATTATAGCTAGTAGCTCCTGCTACTGCGCTCCACTGTAAATCGATATATCCCGTATCGTCTCCTAAGCTATAGGTCTCTGCAGAAAGATTACTAGGAGACAGATATGAATAAGAGATATTCAAATGCGGACGGTAATCTAGAACACCATGCTCATAGGAATAGAATTTTTTCCAGAACGTTTGACCATTTCCATTCGTATGGAGTTTAAATCCATAGTTAGGAGTTGTTCCTTTGATCCAATCATTTACTGCATTTTTAACATTGAAAGTAGCCCAATTTCCTTTATAGACACTTGTTGAAGTAAACAAGGAAGATGTTGGTTTGTTATTCCATTTGAGAGTTGATTCGTCCCACGGACCATTCACTCGATCAAGCCATATACCAGTATTCGTTTCAGGATAATACGAATGAACATTGTATATGTTGAATATAGCTGTTTCAATAGTTGCATAGGGTAATGATGGGGTAGGTGTTTTCACATAGGCAAAGTTTTCACCCGTTGCGGAACTATAATTCCCTGCCTTTAATATAAACGCTCCTAATCCACTATCCCAGTCTTTTCCATAGTTGGCGTCGGGATAAGCACTCGACACAGAAGCATCTTGAGTCGCTTGCACCTTCGTCGTTGGGTCTATATAGATGGGATATACTCTCGCTGGGTCTTCTAACCATTTTTGATCTGCCACGACTGTAAACGCATATCCATTTTCTTCTTGCTTCAATTCAAAGTGAACATTTTCTGAGCGCTCAGGTTCTGTGGACTCTGGATTGATATTAGAGTCTGTCATATATGGTTTCGGTAACGTAAAGATAATTTCATCCAATGTGTCTCTGAAGGTAATTGCACCTGTTTCTTCTATATTTGCCTTTAAATCCGTTTCTACAAAGAAATGATAGCTATTTGTCCCATTATTATGATTTAGAATAATATCTTCTTTTACTATTCCATCAAATACAAGATTACGTAACGTTAAACCAGGGAGAATGTCTTTATAAACAATCTTATTTTCATCATAAGTAGCATCTGTACTTTTAGCTTTTTGAACCCCTTCTTTTCCGGAGGCTTCAATGAATGAGTAAGATATCGTGTGTCCCTTATAAGAAAGGACCGCATACTTGTTTTCATTTAATTTAGGGGAAAATTGAATGTCAAGAAGCGTATTATCTGTTGCAAGTTCACTAGTAGTTTCACCTGCAAAAAACTTTCCAGCTTTTTGTTTTTTTATCTCCGGCTGTATTTCTCTCCACTTTCCGCTATTCTTACGAAAAACCGGTTCTTGGAACATTTGCATGGTAAATGTTCCATCCCCATTATCAATAACCTTAGAGGATTCTGTACGAAGTTCCGGCATCTCCTTTGGTTCCGACTCTTCAAAAGGGGGAGCTTCTCCTGATGAAATAGCAGGTAATTCATTTTGTTTAAGTTGGGCAGACGCCTCCTCCTTTTCTATTACTGTATTTTCAGTCGCCTCTACTACCAAATGGTTAATAGGTATTGATGTAAAAATTAGTAATGCTGCTAAAATGCTACATAAATATTTGCTAAATAATGCTTTATACAAAACTTATTACCTCCTAAAAAATTAATATCCATTGCAGGAATATTTTCCATAGCGAGGATTATAATAAACTATATTAAAATAATTAGATATGAGTAAAATTACATAAAAAAAAGTCTAATAAAATATTAAAATAATTATATTTATCTAAGTAATTGCTTAGATTTGTTTTACTATGAAAATAAATTAAAAAAGCCTAACTGACAATAGTCGGTAGGTTTTATTAGGAAGAAGTACATCATATATATAGGTATCAACAACTATATTTCCTTGTAACTTGTTACTCGTTTTTACGGCTTTTTTTGGTATACAGTTATCGCTATTGTTCTTTTGTTACAATAATATAATAAAAGAAAATTGTTCTATATTTATACTTTCTTAATTTATAGTGTATAAAAATTTTTATAAATCTATATAAGTATTTTGCATCTGAATCTTATGTATTGTGTTATATCATAAAAAACACACATCTCAACTATAAGATGTGTGCTTTTCAATAACGTTGTTTACTCCCTTTTTAAATTTGATGTGAATACCTTAGTTTTCTTGGATGAAGCAGTAGAAGAACTTGGCTATGTTAAAGGCTTAGGTTGTTTTTTCTTGAGGAGATCTTGTTTGTGAAGTGTTACACTTAAACTAACGCAGCAGGTTAGTTCAAGAATTTAATCTGTAAAATCAAATCATTAGAGATGAATAAAAATTGCGGAGGTCTTCAAGGATGTTCAAAAATATTTGGAAAGTTCTATTTACTATATACATATTACTAGTGCTTAATTTTATAGTGATTAAGTTCAATGGAAATATACAACATCTTATCAATACCATACAAATGAATATGGAGCGTAGATCTCAAGGAGAATCAGGTGCAAACTTAGTTCCTTTTAGAACAATTAAAGCTTATATAGATGATATAAGCTTTGGTATAGCTTTTAGAAATATTCTAGGGAATATCATTCCTTTTATACCTATGGGATTCCTAATCCCCGCGGCTTTTCCTTCCCAAAGAAATATAGTTAAAACGTTGATTTCTTGTTTCTTGTTAATACTCAGCATAGAAATTCTCCAGTTAATTTTCTTTTTAGGTAGTTTTGATGTAGATGACGTTATTCTAAACCTAATAAGTTGTTTTATAGGATTCATGCTATTTATAGCGTACAAAAACATTTTTAAGATAGTGGCATGAAAAATAGACTTTGCTATTATCATTGGACAGTACGGAAAAAATAACTTCCGTTTTTTACTAACGGGTAGCTTTACTTCAAGAAGGAGTAAAACCTTTTTCTTATTAAACTAAAGCAGCAGTTTAGTTGAATAAGGTTAGATTGGAGAAAGTAATTAAATAACATTAGACCTTTGAATGAAGCAAACAATTTTTTTTATTGATACTATAAATGTAGTATTTCAAAAAGAGGTGTTACTTTGATAAAAGGTTTATATGAAGCACATTTACCAGTAAGTAACTTAGAAAAATCGATTTTATTTTATCAAAACTTGGGATTAGAGAAAGCCTATAAACAAGACAAACTAGCTTTTTTCTGGATTGTAAAAGGAGAAAGTTGGCTTGGTTTATGGGAAAGCGATAAAGTTGAGATACCTTATCATCCTTCCCTACGTCATATCGCATTTCGAGTAGAAAAAGAGGATATCATCTTGGCTAAGAAATGGTTAAATAAAAAAGGGATAGCTATTCGTACTTCATTTGGCTTTGATGAACATCGTCAACCACTTGTGTTACCTAATAATCCCCATGCACATGCTGCAATCTATTTTGATGATCCAGATGGTAACTCAATTGAGTTCATCACGCCAATTAGATTAGATACTCAAGAAGATTTTAAGATGATGACATTAGAAGAGTGGCTGATACGATAGATGTAACTGTAGAAAATCCTATTCAACTCACGGGTGCTTTACTTCAAGAAGGAGTAAAGCCTTTTTTCTTATTGAACTAACGCAGCAGTTTAGTTGAATTAGGAAAGTGTTTAATAAAAAGTTATTAAAAGGACATATTCATTTGAATAGTTCTTTTTTATTTCAAAAAAGTGCATCTTTTTTTGAAGGTACGCTCTCTAATAGATAGGATGGTGAAAAAAGATGACGGTTAACGAAAAAAAAGTAAAACTATCGATGGAAGGAGACCAAGAAGCACTGCTGTTTTTACTTAAACAAGAAAAAGAGAAACTTTATAGAACCGCTTATAGTTATGTTCGTAATGAAGCGGATGCTTTAGACGTTTTCCAGCAAACAGTGCTGTTGGCAATTGAGACTATTCATCAGTTGCGAGAGCCAAAGTATTTCTCGACTTGGCTGATAAAAATTTGTATCAACGTATCACTTGGTGTACTTGAAAAACAAAAGAAAGTGATTTCAATGGATGACTTAAAATTTCAATCCCTCTCCACAGAAATAGCAACATCTGATGAAAAGATGGACTTACTCGATGCGATTTATCAATTAGATGAAAAATATAAAACAGTCCTTCTTTTAAAATATTATGAGGATTTAACTTTTGAGCAAATAGCAGAGATACTTGGTGAACCGATTGGTACAGTCAAATCTAACGGAAAGAGAGCGTTAACAAAAATAAAAAAAACATTAAAGGGAGTGTACATAGATGAACGAACAAAACCAATTTAAAGAGGCACTTAATGAAATTCCTGTTCCTTCTAAAGAATTAGATGCTATATTGTCAGACGCTTTTAAAAAGGAGAAGAAGCATGTAAAATTCTCCTACAAAAAAATGGCTAAATATATTGCAGCCGCAGGGCTAATATCCATTTGTACTGTTTCATCTGCTTACGTATCACCCGCATTTGCTAACTTTGTTACACAAATTCCTATTATTGGCCAGGCATTCGACTATTTCATCTTACAAGAAGACTACTATCAAGCGTACGAGAAAATCAGTACAGATATAGGTTTGGCTGAAAAAAGCAATGGGATAGAGATAATTATTGAGAAAGCATTTTACGATGGCAATACAGTAACCCTTTCATATGTTTTACGAACAGAAGAAGATTTAGGTTCATTTCCAACTTTTAAAAATCTGCCAACTAATGTAAGTGGTGGTGGCTATGAAGGAGAGTATGTGGATGGTGTCGGCTATTTTGGCATGATGACGTTATCTATGCGTAATAACTCACAAGACAAAGTAAATATAGATTGGAATCCTCAAGAAATTTATTCAGAAGACCAAACAATTGAAGGAGACTGGCATTTTGAATTCTCTTTAAACAAACTAGAAGGAAAACATATCGCGATTAATGAACGAGTAAGTCATCAAGATGGTGTATCGGTCGAGTTAATCGACGCAGTCAAAACGGATGTTAACTTAACGATTAATTATCTCCAAGATGTTGAACCTTCTATTCATGATAGATGGGACATTGTAGAAGCTGAGTTAAGTGCGATTGATAATTTGGGCAATAAATATAAGGTCCCTTATAATGGAGGAACTGGTACAAAGGATGGTGATTCAAGTGAAGATTTCACGTGGAATGCAACGATTCATGGTCTTGACCCAGAAGCAACATCCATTACATTTTACCCTTTCGCTCATGTAAGTAATACTAGTGATAATAAACGAATTGATTTCGATCCTATTACAATTGAATTAAATTAACTAGTGATAATGTAATATCCTCAATCTTTCAAGGTGTAGAATTTGTTGTTATACGAGTAATGTGAAGGATTGCACTTAAACTAACGGGTGCTTTACTTCAAGAAGGGGTAAAGCCTTTTTCTTATTGAACGAAAGGTGCAGGTGAAGAAATGAAACGAGGAATCAGTTTTGAAATTCCTAATGAATACGGAAGGTTTCTTTGGGAGGTTTTAACCCCCATTGAAATTACTAAATTCATTTGGCTAAGTGGAGGCGAGGAATCATATTTAGTTGAGGATGATGAATTAGGAAAACCACTATTCGCAGACGAGGTAAACTGGATAGAGGGCTTATCCCTTAAAGAACTTTTAGAAGATAATAGATATTACCTCATTTTTGTGGACTTAAAAGCTTACTCAAAAGAGAAAAATCCATCAGTAATTGAGACGTATAGAGATTTTTTAAATAGTGATTGTGAACTCGTATTATTAGTTGTTGATTCTGTTTATGTCACGATTTATTGTAAGGACAATGAAAAACTTGAAAGATTATATGATAATGTAAAGATAAAAAGGTTTGGAAACCTCCAATACATTACTGATAAAAATGACACAAGAACAAAGCTATCAAATTGGTAACTGATGATTTATAACTATGCCTTCTTATTCCACTAACGGGTGCTTTAGAAGAGTTATAAAGCATATCAAATGAGGAGGTTGGAAATGAAAAAAAATACTAGGTTTTTCGAAAAATATAACATTAGTAGCGTAATTATTTTTTATGGAATTGTTTCGCTTTACACCTTGTGGATTGGTATAGAGATAGATGTAAAAAAATATTTACAATTCTAGTTTTCACAATTATTTTTTGGTTAGCAAATAGTTTGCAATCATCCAAATCACCCCAAAAGTAATTTATTTTTGCAATATTATATATATTTTTGAAATAAACAAGCGGCTGCCTGTAATGGTAGCTTTTTCTTATTAAACTAACGCAGCAGGTTAGTTTAATAAGAAAAGATAATGTGGGAAGAATAAGGAGTAAACATAAATATGGGGTGAATCTTGATGGTTAAGCGATATTTAGTCTTACTAGGATTTTTATTTATTGCTCTTACTCTAACGCAAGTTGTTGTTAAATCAGAAACCAATTCAATAGAAGGAATATATGTCACAACAGAGGACATCCTTTTAGACATTTTATTCCCATTTATTGATAAAAGAGTGGTAAAGGAGTATAGGCAAAATACCCTTTTTTACTGGGAATGGAAAGGGATTGTTGATATAGCTTACAACGACAATCATTCCTACGATGTTACTGTAAGAATTGAAATCCCTTCGAAAAAAGTTGGTGATTCTAAAGAAGATTTAGTTAAGGTAAGGATATCTCCTTCCTGTGATAGTGGCAAGCTTAATAAGCTGAAATGTAATCACGATTTCAAGATTGAAATATTAGATTACAAACATTTATCTCAATAAAAATTATTACCATTAACTCAACTAACTAGGTGCTTTACTTCAAGAAGGAGTAAAGCCATTTCTGTTATTGAACTAAAGCAGCAGTTTAGTTGAAGAAGGTTAAATATCCCTTTGCAAATATGAGGTAAAATTAGAGTGATTGAGGAAGGCGTTCGAAAGGAGGAAATTCTGTGTTTTTGTATCATTTAGTTATTGAAGATGATATTGACTCAAGTATAAGCCCACAAAGGGTTTTAAAAGAAGGTTTAAACCATGGAACAGCAACAAAATGGTATTCAAGAGGTGCAAATTTCTTTCCTGACCTAACAGAACGTTTCAGACCAGGAAACTTATCAACATGGATTGATTTTAAAGTTGCCTTTGGGGCAAATCTGGAGCCATATGAAGAACAACCTTATTTTCGATTTCCTGTCTTCAGTAATAAAATTTTAGTTTTTAACTTCGATATATCAAGTGATTTATTTGCTCATATGGAAGGCTATGTTGAAGGATTACCCTCAAAGGAGGATTTAATATTACAGTATTGGGCAAGTATGCATACCCTGGCTGATTATTTGAAACACAAGCCTTTTAATAACCCTGAAGTTTACATTTTTGAACAAGTTCCAGCAAAGCTAATTGACTATATAGAATAGATTCTTGTTCAACTAACGGGTGCTTTAGTAAAAAACAATATCAAAGTAAAATGAGCCAGGAGAAAATATCTTAGCTCATTTTTTGTGTATTTTAAATCAATCTTTACCTTTAATATAGCCAAGAATTTAAATCTGATTTACTTAATAGTTGCATACTACTTTTGCAAAAATACAAATACAAAACAAAGTGACAGTGTCTTAAATTTCGATATACTAAATTACTTCTACAAAGCCTTAGAAAAAGTGCTGATTTTTATTTTGAAGCCCCTTAATATTAATATCTATGTATTAGATGAATAAATGTTACTAAGAACCTCAATACAAATACTTTTTAGGTAGGTATTTTTGATAGACTTAGGACTAACCAATTTATCATATTTTTTCTCTTGATATTTTTGATATTCCATAAGCTGCTCATAGGCAGCCTTTTGAATGTCGTCTGGTTTAATCCCTAATGATTCTTTTAAATCTATTACACTAAGCAGATGAATTTCAAAATCCTCTATGGTCCGGTCATATTTTTCTTTTTCTTCTGAAGCACTATTACCTTGCAGTTTAGCTAAAAGTTTATCTTGATAATCCTCTTTAACAGGAGCATCTGCAGCATAATCCTCTTCAATCGCTTTAATCACATAAGCAGCTGGTTTTTTTACTTCACCATATACCATTTTTTCCTTAGTATAAGCAATGTTGCGATCAATTTGATCTGTAGAATACTTATCTATAAGTTCACTTATTACTTTTGGTTTTAAACCAAATTGACTTAGATTATTTTGCTCAATTAAAAGTGTTTCTACCGTTAATTGTTGGCTAGGTTCTTTGGGGATATTTCTAAATATATGAAACTCTATTTTATCTACTGACCTACCCTTTTTAATTTCTACAAAATCAAAGTATATATCCGACTCTGCTTTCAGTTCCTTTTGAGCTTGTAGGATAATTCGTTGCTTAAAGTTAGAGTATTTAGGATATTGATCTGGCTCAATGCCCATTTTAGCTCTTAGATCTTGTAAAGTTATCACTCGTTTAGAATTGAGATTAATTCGTGACTTCAATAACTCATATAACCTTAGAGAATAAATACTTTTTAGATTAGTGATATTAAATAACTTATAGGAAGTAAAGTTACTTGTTAAAGAAAGTAAGTATTTCTCCCAAAACTTATTTATTTCAATCGTTATCGTCCCTTTATTGTCGTTATATTTAACCAAAGATAACCAAGTTATTTGTGTTGTTTCTTCTGCGATGGTTATAGAAATTGGTTTTTTAAACAAATCAAAGGTAATTTTTTTTAATTCGGAGTACCCAGATTGTCCTTTCAGTTCTAGTAATTCTAAAAACTGTTTAATTGGAAAGGTATATGTATTAGTTTGTGTATCATCCGGTTGGATATTAGAGAAAATGGTTTGTATTAGTTTGAACTCAGATGAAGTAAGTTTGTATGCTGCTTCAATTAGTAAGTTTGATTTTGTTACTGTATTATCTTTACTAATAATTAATTCAACTATTTCAGACATTGATCCACCAACTTTCTTTATTAAAAACAGTATAACATATAGATTCCGTTGGCGTTGCCTTTCGTTGTATGCCACCATTTTCGTTGCCTTTAACACCAATTACGTTGCCTTCCTCTATAAATTTAATAAAATACTGATTTTAATAGTATTAAATTGATTTAAATAACACCATTTTTGTTGTCTTTGTAAGTATTACACCAAAAATGTTGCCTTTAAATTGAATTTCACCAATATTGTTGCCTTTGTCACCAATTTAGTTGCCTTTACCGCACCAAAATTGTTATCTTTCACACCATTTCTGTTGCCTTTAACACCATAAAAGTAATATTACTCACCAAAAATGTTATAGATGACACCAATTATGTAGTATTACTCACCAAAAGTGTTGCCTTTAAATTCTCTCAACCTATTAAGCTCTAAGAGATTATAGATTAGCAAACAATAAACAAACAAACATTAATCATTTAAACAATATAAACATTATGTAATAAACAACTAAACATGTAGTATTGTATTTTTATATAATATATAAAAAAAGACAAAAATTCTTAACTTCAGTTAATGACAAATGATACGTATATTGTTTTAAAAACTAATTCATTTTATTAATATTTTCATTATAAAAGCAGCATCTACTAAGCTTGTAGATACTGCTTTTCTTATTATAAGTTTATAGATACAAGATCTAATTGGCTAACATTATATAATCTAATTTGTAAGGCTGAACGGATCTCTAAAGGCAAATTACTTACCATTTTTTCTATGATTTCCATTTTCTCTGCTTCCATAATTAAATCAGAAATATTAAATTCAATTAAATAAATTAATTTATCCTCATCGGTTGGTAATTTAGATAGATGAACAGTTCCAACCCAGTCTTCTTTGTTTAACGAAGACCAAAAAAACAAATCCCATATTTCATGTTGTAATGTAACAAATGAAGGTACCGTATAAACCTGTGGTGAAAGAAAGTATAAATCATTTGAATTTCCTAGTAGTAAGCTACTTTCTTCGCTATTTATACTTCCCTTGTACCGAGTATCCTCTATAAATGCTTTAAATACACCGTACTCTGCTATTTCTCGAATCAATGACTTTGTAAGATCATAAGCACTTTCTATACTATTTAATACTTCCATGCTAAATCGGTGGTTAATTTCTGTTTTCCAATCTAGGGCGTTGTCATTATTTATAGATTTTAAGAACTTAGGTATTTCATTCCTAGCTGTTCCTGGATTTAGCATCCAATCATCATCAGATAAAACCGTATCCTTATCTGACAAAATGAGCTTCATAATATAATATCCATTAAAAATAGTGCTTTTAACGACTTCTTCAAAATCATATTCTATTAAGTCTTGTTGATGATTTTGCTTAGCGTGAAGTAATAATTTTCTTCGATAAAACAAATAAAGCTCATTTATTTCCTCTCTAAATTCAAGGTTATTTTTAAATTGTTCTTGAAAGTAATTATAAACCTCTGTATAAGTAATTTCTGTTAATTGCATGCTCAATCCCCTTTCTTTTTTTCGAATTTAGATTCAATATCAGAACTTATAACATATGGTGGAGCAGGGCTATCATCTAAAATAAGCCATTTTCCATCTTGTTTAATAAATACCGATTCATAATAAATCAATTCTCCATTTGCTTGAATATATTTTCTATATACACTGGCTTCTTCTATTCGTTTACCAATCTCAACATTTGTAATTTGGTATTCTTTTATGGGAGATTTCAGTTGTTTTATAAAAGTTTTCTGAAGTACATTAAACACTTGAATTTGTTCTTCCTTATCCTTTGGTAGATACTCTGTAAATTCCTTGCTAAAGTGAGGATTTATCTTGTTATAGAAAGTTTCAGCATCTATTTGTTTTGAATGGTAAAGAAAAAACAATCCATTTACGTACTGAGAAAATTCGTTAACGTCGGTATATGCATCCTTCTCTGGCACTTCGATAATTTCTAATTCTTGTCTCAACGATAGCTCACTGTTTTTTACGGCATCTTCAGCAGAAGTTATTGTTTCAGAATCAGTTATAACTTCTTTTTGTTCATCTGATATATGAATCTCAGCTGGTGGAGAATCATCATTACTTTTTTCACTTTCATCTTTCTCTATTTTTAAATTCTTTGTTTCATTCTCCGAAACCCTTTCTTTAAAAATCGAGTCAGAACAAGCGCTTAAACTTAACGAAGCAGCTATTACCAAAAATAAGTATCTATTTTTTTTATGAGACACCATTATAATCCTCCCAAGAGTTCAATATCTTTTTTAGTTTATTTCTATCTTTATCAGTTAATAAATTGTTCAGCTCTTTTGTTTCCTCTAAAAATCTATTTTCTTGGTACGATTTTAAGATTAGGTTTGTAAAGGGCCTTATTTGAAAAATATTACCCCTATCTATCAAGTTTGTTTGTAAATGTAAACGGAAAAATCGACATATGGTAAGTTTCACTTGATCCTCTAATTCTGTTTCAATTATCACATTCTTATCAGTCTTCTTTGCAAATAGACATATCCAAAGCATAAATAAATCACTAGATACTTTATTAGGATTAATACCTATTACCTGTCCTTTTGGAGTCCAATCTCTCACAAGATTTTCTACAGTTATTGAGTGATGTAATGTTACTAAGTTTTTTTTATAAGTCACATGAGAACTAAGATTATACCTCAGAATATATTCTTCGAGGAACGGTATTTTATTTTCATTGAATGGTACTTGTATTAATCTCTTTGAATTATTAAATATGGGCTTTTGAAGTAACAAAACGATAGTCAAGTTTTCTAGTGCTTGTAATTGATTAATCTGTTTAGGATTTTTGTATGTTTGGATACAATGCATGCTTTTAATATTCCTCCCCTTTTTAATGTTTAGTATGAAAAAAAGCACCACATAGTAAGCGAAGTATTCTCTTCACGTCTACTATGGGGTGCTCCCATTATAAGTATTTTATTATAGTCAAAATTAAGAGGTTCTTTGCATATTATAATCTACATTGTTTACTCGAACAAGAGCCTCTTTTAATATATTTGCAGCTCGTTCCCTGGTTGTACCTAGTAATTCTTGTATTTCTTCTAATTTTGCTTGTTTTGCTATGTGTAAATAGTGTACGTATGCAAACCTTACTACCTCAGAGTGTAAGTTAAATCCTAGCACTTTAGCTAAGGCTTTGTTGGTTGCTGAAGAAGATGATAGTTGCTCTTGAAGATACTGGTCCTTCTTCTTGACAGTAAAAAGGTATTGGGTGTCTCTAAATACGGCTCTCTCTATGGCTTGTAGCAATACACTAATCTCTCCTGGATGAGTAAGATTAAAGGTTGCAGTCCCATCTCTTGTTTCTACAAGGACATTTAATTCATCTCCAAGATCTGTTATATCTTTTATAGTCACTCCTAATGTATCTCTTCTTCTCATGCCCCTTAAATCAAATAAAAAAAATAGCTTTGCATTTAAAGGCATTTCTGAGTTCATATAGACATTATCTCTTTTACTGAGTAATTCAAAATAATTTAAAGTAATTTTATGCGTTTTAGGTGTGAGATCTAATACGTCATATTTAAACTTCTCCATAAAGTCTACAGGTATCTTCCCTTGCTCCCACATGTAGTTAAACCAAACTCTTATATATACAAGCTTTCTGTTTACAGTGGAATCTTTTATAGGCTTTTTTCTTTGAATATCCAAGAAGTTTTTAACGTCTATTGGTCGTATTTCATGAGGAGCAACTGATCGATTATAATATTCATCCACGAATTTTAAAAAGGATTGAATGAGACTTACTTCATTCACAACAGTTTTTGGGCTAATTCCATTTTTTAAACGATAATTTTCATAGCCAAATGGCATACTGTTTTCTCCTTTCTTTTTTCTTTATGTTTAGTCTAGCATATTTTTTTTATATCGAATATTTCTTAGTTTGTTTTAAGTTATTATATATCAAATTTAATTACAAAATTAATAACAAATAAAATATCAAAACCTATACATAATATATATTGCACAAAATAGACCGAGCAGAGTCCTATTAAACATAGGCTTTCTAAACATAAAGTAAAAAAATGGAATATACATCAATATACATTTAACTAAAGTTGGAACAATATAACTTATTAAAGTTAAATATATATTTTTTGTTTTTATTATAATCTTTTTAATAAGTTAAAAAATGGAAGTAATGGGCATAGGAAATTGAATCTCTTCGGTAAATCTATAAGATTTTAGTTATAAAAAAATTTTGTTAAAAAATAGAATATTTAAATGCATGACAAATAGACCTACGAATAATAAGTAGATCTTTCTAGGTGCGATTAGAATTTTTTTTCAAAATTATTCTCTTTCTTCTAACCAATTATAAAAAGGGACCTTCATTCTATTTTCATCTTCATCCTCTATATTGAGTATTAACTCATTTAAATTCGCTTTTATTATTGGTTCAATATTTAATAGTCTATCTAACTCTTTTTCTAGCTTCTCTTTATTGGACATAACGCCACTTTCAGCTAATTTAGTAAGATAAGTATCTAATGAACGTACGTCTTCTTTAAAAATAGTTTTACAAATATTAATTATTGATTCTACTTGTAAATCCAGTTTCTCATTAAATTTGGACCAACCCTCATGTTTAAAAGTACTGGTATTTATGAAATGCTTTCTCAAATTGCTATGTAACAAATACATGTCCCCTGTGGAACCATATTTAGAATAAAACTTTATAAAACCGCAAATATCTCCTAAAGACACAATATACCCAGCTGTAAGTATTTCGTTGAACTTAATGTCACGTAATTGTGTAGCCATAATATTTTGGTGTAAAGCAGCGCCAGTTAAAATGTTACGTACTTCTGGTAATAGATAAAAATCAACGAAGTAATTAACTGCTTTTTCTCTTTGTGCATGATAAAGAACCAGGGGACCTTTTTCAGAAAAATAGTTTAGTAGTGTTTTTCTAAAAAGTGTAGCACCTGATTGAGGACAAAAACCCATTAAACTATTTTTAATTCCAATTAAATAGTTTCTTTGAGTTTCGGGCATATCGAAAAAACTGAAGTTATTAGCAAGGGCCATTTCTTCAATCTCATATTCTGTAGCAATTACTTTACAGTTTTGTTGACACAACCGTTTACTGATTTTCACCTGAATTAATTCGTTGTAAAGTACATCATTAGTTATTCTATTCTTTCTTTTATCTTCAGTCATATTAAAATGTGCAAATAGTATATCCTTAGTATTTTTGTTCGATGAATTAAGCTTAATATTATGGCCAGTTGCCTTGTTTATTAGCTTTAACTCAATCTGATCATTTTCTACTAAGACAGATAAGCCGTTAAGTAAGTCTTTGAAGGTAGGAAAAATATCAAGTCCACCAGTTTTCTTTAAAGTATCTAGCCCACGATGTTTTTTCATTTTCATTTTATTGTTGTATAACTGAACAATATTGTATGTTTGCTGTGTCCCCATAGGAGAAGTAGCTAAAAAATAGCAGAGTAATCTTTGGAGATTTAATGTGTAATTTAAGAATACAGGAGAAGTGTATTCATCCAGTAAACGAATGTACTCCATTTCTGTAGAATTACCTTTAGTAACTACATGAAAATTTGAATAATAAAAACCATCTTTTAAGTAGATTAGCTTGTAATACTTAGCTTCTCTCAAAATTCCTTGTAGAGTTTTTCTTTGTATATGTAATTTTCTTGCGAGTATATTAACGTCAATTACTATTCTATTGGTTGAATCAATATATTTGGACATGGCTAAAAGAAACTTCATAGTACTCCCGTTAAGTGGAAGATCTCCTTTAGCAAAACTAAACATATGCTTCTTGGATGGTTTAGCGTAGCCAATTTTTATATCATTTTTTAAAGCATATAAATTACTCATTTTATTATCCCCTTATTTCTGTAGGACCTTCTACATCTTGTAGGAAGGTTTTATTTTTATGGATAAAATATCACTGTAAATATGTACAGTGGTAATATCTTAGAATAAAAACCTAAAGAAGCAGCTAAGTCGAAGAGTACGTGTGATATTTTGTCGAAAACAACAGTAAAGTACACTATATTACTCTTTCAAAAAGGCCAATTTTTCTAGTTGTCAAAAGGGTTTGAGTTTGTTATTATAATAAATAACTGCACATACCTTTTTTGGCAATAAGAAAGACGCCCCGGAATTTCTCGTTTTTTGAGAATGATCCAAGTGAAAGAGATTATGATTTAATTTCTCAGCTCTTACTTGTTGGTAGCAAGCCAGGCCGAAGGGTACAGTTGGTAGCTGTACGTGCATTCAATCGAAAATTTAGGAAAGACCTTAGAACTTGTTGTGGTGGCAAGTTCTTTTTTTCTGTTCATTTTTAAAAAGAAACCAACAAAAAAATACTTTTATATTTGGGTTCTGTAAAATGTATACAGAAATAAACGACTATCCTCAAATACGATAAATAATAGCTTCTTAAGCAGAATTTATCATTATTTGACGATGTTCGTTGTGAGTGGTCATTTATAGAGTAACAAAATATTAAGCCTATCGCAATAATATTTTGTTTTACAAATAAATTCGTAATCTTGCTTGTCTTTTAATAAAACATTTGGTACGATTAAAACAACTTAATTATGGAACTTCATTTAAATTACTTTTTTATTTGGGTGGAGTGGTCAGAAGAAAGCCTCGGTGCATAAGTACCGAGGCTTTTTTCATGTTTATATTAATTTGTTAAAAATAAAGCAGCCGCAGATAGTACCATACCCACTAGTGTTAATTTAGCTAAGTTATTTACATTAAAAAGTTGAATGTTAAACATCTTTATCTTCTCCTTCCTCTAAAAAATGATTATTAGAGTCAATAGATTTTTGTTTTTGATCTATTTCTAAACGTGTATTTTTTAACTCTACTTCTTGATTTTTTATTGTCTCTTTTACTACATTTAACTTTTCTTTCAAAAACTCATATTCTTCTTTAGCTTTAGAAATAAAAGCAATGGTATCATTCTGGTTATTTGTAGAACCAAAAAGTTTGCTAAGGAAACCTTTATTCTTTTCAGATTGGTCCTTTAGCTCCATCACTTGAATGTATCTTGAAATGTCTTCAATTCTTGAATTAGTGTGATCAAGGCGAAGATTTTCTATCTTTAGGTCTGCTAGTAACCTGTTTTCTTTCTCCTTCAATTGATTTACTTCAATCTCAGCTGGAGTAAGTGTGTACTTTATAAAGTTTAAAAAATTATCACTTAATGAGATATTCAGTTCTTCTTTATTTTCTTCTATTTGGAATAGCCCTGTTTTAGTAATTTGTTCAACGATTGACGCTAGTTTTTCTATTTGAGGGTCAAATGGGTTCTTAGTCGGCAAGTTAGTAGTATCAGAATAAGAAATATGAGCTCCGCCAATTAATCTTTCCAGCCCTTTTATCTTGTATTCATCCTTTAGCATGGTAATCATTTTCAACTTGATGATAGAAATAAAACTTAATCGATATGCTGTATCTGTATTAGGTGCATCTTCATCAAATAGATAATAAGGAAATGGTTTTATATAATAACGCAAGCCAGAATCACTCATTGAAAACCATTCCGCTATTTTGACGGTACCATAATGCTTTTTAATATCAATTTCTTGTAAAAATTCTTCTTGGAATAATTCATCTTCAAGTTTGGCATTTTGAATGACCTCAAACAAAGGATCAAATTTCAAGTTTTCTTTGATATGTTCTATTTTTTCTTTTATCTCCATCTTACATTCCTCCTGTAATGACCAAACTCTGTATGTTTACAGTATCATAATTGTAAAAGTTTTCTCAATGGCTTTCTTTTCTTTTTTAGAAAAGAAAATCGAAATATTCTCTTCGAAAGAAAAGATTTTTACTGGAAAAAATAATCTTTTCTTTTCTTCTTTGATAAAACAAAAGGATAGAAAAAAAAATTTATAAATTAAAGTTATGGATCTTTAAAAAAATTATTCTTTTCTATTCTTTTCTTTTTTAACTTCGTCTCTTATTATTTTTTTCTTTTCTTTTCTATTCTTTTGTAAAAAGGGTTAGAAAGGGGGTGACCATTCTAACCCTTTTAAAAGAAAAGAGAAAATTATTCTTTTTTGCCGAATAAAGCTTCAAACATTTCCTGTTCAGACTTTCCTTCATCTTTGTTAGTTTCTTTCTTCCCAAATAAAGATGAAAAATCAGTATCCTCATTTGATTCATTGCTTTGTTTTTGCTTTAAACCAGCGAAAATATCTTCGGGCTCATTGAATGAACTTTCTTGAAGTTCTATTAATCTATTGTTTTCTTGCACAAGTTCATTGATTCTCTTTGGTAAAGCTAGTCCAGCAAAGACTGCATAGAAATAAACATCTTTTACTTCTTTATTCTGATATACATATTGTGCTATCGGTCTTTCATTTGACAGGGGAGCCAAGTCGTTGATTTCTTCCTCAATAGAGTTAGCAAATTCAAAGTTAAATAATCTATTTGCTGTTGATTGATTAGCCAAAATACTTACTGCAAGTCTAGAAGTCTTTCCTAAATTATAACCATCAGATAAAACGCCATCTTCGATTTGTTCCTTTAGCTTTCCTATATGGGAAATACTTTGAGAAGAATCAATTTCTGATGCTTTACTTGTGAAGCGAGCGAAATGTAAAACTCCTGGTGTTTTAATTAAATTCAAAAACTCTGAACTATCAAAGTGATTTTCTCCTACTGGTTTAAAGGTAGATGTTACCACATTCATTTCATGAAGAGTTTCAGCAACAAAACGATTCGAAAATTGAAGATATTCAGATACAGAAGCGTTAGGATTATGTTCACTGAAATTATCGTATAATTTTTGATTGTCGACAAGGATTATTGAACCTAGACCTTTCATAGCATTGTTAATTTGTTGTAATCGTTGTAATGCATTGGCTAACACGGTTTGTCCTTCATTTTTACGTGGAAGGGTAAGTATAAGTCCAAACTTCTTGTTGAACCCATTAGTCATTAGTATTTTGATTGCTTCTATAATAGATCCCGTACCAGTTCCTCCACCTAAACCAGCAACGATCCATAGGAAATCGGTATTGTTAAATTGTTTATTTATACTACTTACTATTTTGTCCGTATTGGTAGTAAATATTTTTTCTCCTAATTCAATGTTTCTTCCAGCTCCACGACCATCTCCAATAAGGAGTTTAGATGTATTAGGATTTTTAACATCCACTTTATCTAAGTCAAGAGAGTTTGTATTAATAAGTAATGCTGTGTAAGGGTATCGAGCATTAGTGATACTTGTTAAAGTTTCCGAACATGCTGCAGCAATTGAACCGCCACCCATACCTAAACCTAGGAAACCAAATCTAAGGCTTAGTTTTATATTTTCATCTTTTAAAATTGAATTTTTTTGGTTGTTCATATTTTTCACTCCATCTCTTAATTAGTCTGTTTGTTTGTTAAATAATTTAGTAACTCCGTACCTAACTCTGTCAATGAATAAATTCGTATTTGACCAATTCTTTGGACATTAACTAGTCCTGCGCCTTCTAGTCTGGCAGTGTGAATGTCTAAGCTATGACGAGAAGTAATTAATTGCTTCTTTTTATCATGAGTGTTAACTCGCTTGAAAAGTTCATTTGCTACGTCTCTTAAATTTTCCTTGTGTAAAGGCACTTTTTCAGTAGATAAGGCAAATAAAAACCATTTACTTTCTTCTGATAGATTACTGGTTAATATTTCGAATATATCTCTCTTTTCTAACGGCATATTATCACCTCTACTTTCGCAAAAACTTTACTGCATCTCTTTGTGCTTCAATGACTTACTCATTCACGCCATCATTGATTCAATTACTGACGCAATACTTATTATAAGATTTATAATAAACGTCTTTTGTAGAAAATGCAACTAATAATTACTACTATAAATACTTATAAAATAAGCGTTAATAACTTACGCTATTAATAACGCAGTTACTTCCGCAGTAAATGAAGAATATAGATTAATAAAGGTTGAAAATTTGAAATAAATTCACTAATAATTTTATTAGATCTATTCCTTCATTTACAAATTCAGTTTATACATATCTAATATTTCCTTTAACCCTTCTACGTGTTTAAGAGCAGTGAGATACTTTTTATTCGATGGGCTCCATCCGTAATTCCCTCTATCTAGTATAGAAAAAACTTTAACTCCACTATCCGGTTTAAACGATAGGGAAAATTATTTTGTTTTTTTCTTTTCTTTTCTTTTCAATTTCTCAGATTCTCTTATTTTAATGTTCATCATCGAAGACATTGTAAATGAATAAAAAGATTTCTCTTTTAACGGACAAATAGGAATCTTTTTTCCTCAACTGAATAATTATTTCTTTTCAATAATGAGTGGGCAAAAATTATTCTTTTTGTTCTTTTTATGAAAAAAATTTTTTATACTTTTTCAGTATTTCCTTATATTATTTATGGCACTTACTATAAATAATCTTCACACATCCTTTAAAGGGGATTGCTGCACACACATTAAAGAAGGGGAGAAAGGTGTGTGTAAAGACC
The DNA here is from genome assembly GCF_038003265.1 of Psychrobacillus sp. FSL K6-1267. Taxonomy (NCBI): domain Bacteria; kingdom Bacillati; phylum Bacillota; class Bacilli; order Caryophanales; family Bacillaceae; genus Psychrobacillus; species Psychrobacillus sp. FSL K6-1267. The sequence continues at coordinate 141,429 of NZ_JBBOOR010000002.1, forward strand.
GTGTGTGTAGAATATTTACCCTAAGATAACTTCAAACCTATAAAAGACCAAAGTAAATAGACACTTGCTAAGCGAGACTAAATATTAAAACTGCATGTGAGTCCATTTGTTTCAGATTGTAATTAATTACAGTGTCATTATTCACTAAAAGCAATGTATAAGAAAAAGCACATTTACATTCAAATACACATTAATGTAAGTATTTATAGGCAATGATTTTGTATTATGTTATACTTCTCCCGAAGTGAAAATTTTATATAGAAAAACGGGAGTACCCCGACAATCAATGATACAAGTTCAGCACTTGTTTTATTTGTTGTCGGGGTTTTTTCGTTTAGAAAGGAGAACTATGTATAAACAGTTATTAGACAATGATTATCCTACTATACGGTTGCCAAAGGACGAACAATGGACTGGTATTGTATTAAAAGGCGAGGATCTACTCTTACTCTCCCAAATTTATATACACGGTTCTATGAGAGCACCAAGTATTCATGACCTTTACCAAATGACTTACGGAAGAGAACGTAACTCCAATTGGATTTCTAATCGTTTAAAAAAGTTCGTTCAATCTGGGTTGTTGGACCGGTTGCAAGAAAGTTTAAGTGAGAAAGGGCAACTGGCTGGCTTAACCTACTATCATTATCGCTTAAATAAGCGAGGGTATGAGGTTTTGACAAGTCATGGATTTATTGAAAAAGAGGAAGCTAGGAAAGTTATGACGCTTTCAAAGAGAAGAAGATTACCTTCATTGCACACTAGAGCAACCTCATATTTAGCTAATATCACTTTTTTGGAACTATTAAGTAATACAAGAAGCGTTGAGGGATTCTCACATATTAGAGGTAGTAGGCATCCACACCTAGGGGTATCAGAAGAAACGGTTTCTGATGAAATAAAAGGCTTAATAGTACCAGATTGGGTTTTTGAGAAAGATAATAGAATTATTGCCATTGAAGTTGACACTGGCAGCCAACGTGGTGAAAAAATCAATCAAAAGTACATTCGTTATTTGAAAATGGCTGAATATCTGGATAGCTTAGGTAAGGAATTAATAGTTATTTTCGCTGTTACAGATTCAAGTATTTTAGATTTTGCTGTCGGTAAAGACTTGCGAAAAGAAAATAGGGATAAAAGAATTAATTCCTTAAAAGAGTTATTTCCACCCTATACAGAATGGAAAGAAAACCTTCTCTTTTATGTTGCAACAGCCAAGCGAGTTCCTAGTATAGTGAAGCATTTATTAAACAATGGTCCAATACTTTCCATTGATCGCATCTTTAGTACAGGCTCCTGGTATGACAAAATGCAAAAACATATTGCAAAAGACTACAGTTTACAGATAGAGCAATTAAACGAGGTGCTGCTCCCTAATAGAGATAAGAGGTTAGATGGAGAGTTACTCCTTCAAATGAAGAAAAAAGGAGTCCTAGTATCTAGACATTTAATTTTATTTTCGGAAGAAGGATCAGTAAGCAGCTATCAACGTATGAGAAACAATGCTTATTTAACTTATGAATATAACTTAGTTCCAAGCAATAGAGATAATCCTTTATATTTGAATGTAATCTACAGTGAAGAATTGTCAGCAGATGAAGATGTATATGGCCATGAATTGTATGAAAACATCTATTTAAGGGACATATCTTCTCTTGAAATAAGTAATGGTGACCATGAGAAAAAAGTTTACTCCAAAAGATTTGCTTCGCCTTATAAGAAAGAAGAGGTGAAGTTGTTTATATGATAAATGAGTCTAAATGGAGTGTATGGTTTCCTTTCCTAACAGTCTTACTTTTATGGTTAACTACTCTATATTTTGGTATGCGGTCATGGGTAAGGGTAGTCTCCTATTTCAGAACGGAGCAGATAGGTGTAGAAACAGCTTATTTCCCGCTCCTTTTTGGAGACAGTCAAATTGTTAGTGTCGTAGCAGTCTTACTAGTAATGGGATTAACAGCATTCAGTTGGTTGATTAGTACAAGGGCTAAGGCTTTTCAAACACCAAAGCTAAGAGTATTAATATTCCTTACTTCGTTATTGACCCTATGGGGAAGTATCGCTGCTTATGGGATGTCTGAAGCACGAAGAAGGTTATTACCTTTTTTTGATAAGAGGCTTGCACATATATTTGAAGGTAACAACGTAGATACAAACGGTATTCTTGAAAATCTAGTAATAGGACAGGTACAAGGTTTTTATTTGATGATAACCATAATACCTGTACTAGTTTTATTCTTTATTAGTTATTTTTTATTGAACAAGTATGTTGAATTTGATGTGGAATTAAGAAAGGCCTTCTTTAACTTCCAATGGAGGGGCAGATGGTTACAAAAATTCAGCGAGTTGGAAAAAACAGATTATATGCCGGATATATACTTAGGGGAAACATCCGTTGATAAGGAAATGGTTACTTCACCAGGAGGAGACAGAACACTTGGGACGGTAATTGTAGGTAGTATTGGAACTGGGAAAACAGCTGCTTTAGCAGAACCTATAATCGACCAAGATTTAGACCATATGGTTCGTTTTGTGAAAGCCTACCCGACAATATCACAGCGTGCTGATTATAAATCCCAAAATGTATTAGGGAGATATTTGAATGGTCTATCCATCATAGAACCATCAAACGATTTATGTAAAAATGTCTACCAATTGGCAAAAGCTCATGGAATTCCCGATGAAGCGATAACATATATAAATCCACTAGATCCTAACACGCCAAGTATTAACCCAATGCGAGGTCCAGTAGATAAAGTGGCTGAAATTTTTGCTCAGATTATAGCAGGGTTGAGTGACAACAAATCCGGGGGAGGCAGTTTTTATTTCGAGCAAGCCCAACGTAACCATTTGAAACACCATATATACTTATTGAAGTTGCATGATCCTAATAAAGATGTCAATTTGGATATGTTGTTAGATATGTATAATGACCCTCAGCTGGTAAGAACTATGCAACTTGCTTTAAAGACCACTATTCCTGATAAAATAAATGAAATTGTAAATAGAGATGAGAGAAATCATTGGAAGATTGTTAAAGGGATTGACGATTGGTTTAACTTAAATCTTATTCCTAAGGTTATTAGACAGGGTAATTCCGTAATTAAAGAACGAAATGAGCGTGGAGATATTATATATATGGATGCCCTTGAGACAGATGTTAAGGGATTAAGAAATATTCTAAATGATATTGGCGCGAATAAATTGATTCGTCGAGTGTTGTTCGGTGACAGTGATTTTGACTTTGATAGACATTTCGAGATGGGTGGACTGCTCCTTGTTAATACAGCTAAGGGGGAACTAGTAGACTTAGCTAAAGTGCTAGGGAAGATTGTTTTAATGAATTTGCAAAACGGTACCTTCAGGCGAGAACCAAAGGTGTCACCATTTCACCATATTGTTATAGATGAAGCACCAGATTATTTTTATAGTTCCTTTAGAGAGTTTCCAGCACAGGCACGTAAATATAAGGTTATTATCACGCCGATTATGCAATCTCTTGCTCAAATGGCCGACCAATTTGGTGAATTCTACATGATGACTATTATCGGTACTTTGCGTAACCGGATGGTTTATGGGGATGTGTCTCCTTATGATGCTGACTTTTTCTCTAAGATGTTTGGAGAAAAATACGTCTATGAAGAAGGGCAAAGTGAGATGTCAGTCTCACCATTACAAGAAGATCCAGTATCACGTTCAGGCTCGTCTTATTCTAAGGTAAGGGATATGGCAATGACGAGCGGAGAAATTATGTATCAAGAAGCTTTTCAATGTGCGGTTAAATTGGTTGTCCATAATAAACCTATGCCCGTCGTACAGATAGATGCTAACTTTATTCCTGAAGAACGTTATACTAAAGCAAAAATTGTAGCAGATGAGAAATCGTTAAATGTATGGTTGGAAAGCAGACGAAACTATCGTTTAGGAGCAGGTGCTCTAGATGTTATTGAAAGCATAGAAGAAACAGAGAGTAAAAATAAGAAATACTATAAGAATGAACAAGTGGTAATGAGTGAAGAGGAATTACTTGAACTTGCTAAGAAAATTAATGCGTCTGATGTAGATGAAATTGAACGTATCGTTAATATTGCAATGGATACTCAACCTAGAGACGAGGTACGTTATGGCGATTCAACGGATAGCAATATAGTTCCTGCTCATACTTACAATAGTTCAGCTGCTCCCGTTTCACCTAGGAGTACTGACTCAAATGACAAAGAAGCAAATTCTAAAGAGATTATGCCTGAAATAATTGATTTCTCTCAAATCTCTTTAAAAAGTCAGCCTACTACTCCACGCGTACAAGCTGCTCAAATAGAGCCTATAAAAGTCTTGAGCGAGACGGACGTTAAGGAAGAGAAAAAGGCGAAACTTTCAAAGCTATATGAACCTATAGAGGGTGAATCAAGTGTTACATCTGCTTCTGCTCCAGTTACAAGAAGTGGTTATACACAAAGTCAATTGAGCAAAAAGGGTGAACAGTTCATACAGGACATTCAGAAATTGACTGGAAAAACCAATGATACTGATTCTAATTAAAAAAAGCTATGTTAAAGGTAAAGGTTGATTTAAAATACACAAAAAATGAGCTAGGATATTTTTTCCTGGCTCATTTTACTTTGATAGTGTTTTTTACTAAAGCACCCGTTAATTCAAAAAAGATAAATTCAAAATTTATCTTTTTTCCAGAGCTTATATCCGACAAACTCCACACTACCGTAACCTATTATCATCGATAAAATTGGTACAACATAATACCTCGGAGGTCCAAATATAAAAATAACAATAATAAATATTAAAACAAAAAATGTAGCAATTAAAAAATATGATTTTTTCCGCTCTGTTAAATAGCGTTTTATTTTATCCATTCTGTATTCGTTCCACTCCAATTACATTTGTCTCCTTAATTATATCATCTTCAACTAAACTGCTGATTTAGTTTAAGTGTAACATTTCACAATGTATATCTGAGATCAACTTAATATTTTGGACATAAAGATAGACCATCGAATGATGGCCATATTTTGCTAAAGCACCCGTTAGCTTAATAAGAATAATTTTTGCTTCGACTCAATAATCAATAGAATTAGCTATTTCAACTAAGTTTTCGGGAGTAACTTTATCTAAAACTTGCTTATTGATGCTTAGCATATACTGCCAATTTTCACTTTCAAAAACAAGCACGTTAAAACCTGAAATAGTCATATAAGTGGCTTCATTCCCATTATTTAATTCAAAGGTCTTTAACACATACTTCTCTCGTTTAGGAATACCGTACTTAATAGGTCGAACATCAATTTTATAATGATTTTCAGATGATAAATCACTGATAAATTCTACTTCAAATGAGTCATTGGTGTCGCCCTCTAAATCATTAAATCTTCCGAAATGATGAGTGAAGCTTATCGGGGGAACTCTAAGTGGTAGCTTTAGTCTTTGTTTAAAATGTTGTTCAAAGTCCTTAGATGCTTCTTCCACAGGCTTATATCCGATTTCAGGATATATTACTTCATAAGGACTGGGCTTATTGTTTGCAGTTGCAAATTCGGTCAATAAAAATAACAAACAATATGAAAGCAGGAATAGGGAAATAGTTCTGGTCATTTTTCTTCACCTCAAAGTATCTTTAGGTGTATTATTCCAAGCTTAATGAAAATTATTTATGACATTTCTTATTGAACTAAACTGCGACTTTAGTTCAATAAGAAAAAGGCTATACTCCTTCTTGAAGTAAAGCATCTCGTTAGTTTAATATGAACAGCGACGCTTATTAAACAATCGCGTGCGATTTTATTACTATTTATTTTGGATATACCTTTTCAAACTGCTCACATACAACTAACATTTCTGGCGAGAATTCTTTATCATATTCTTTTAGTGCTTCGGTAAAGAATTTTTCATGTGCTTCCCACCAAAACTGATAATCCCCTTCTCCTTCTGCTAAGGCGAAATCTTCTGTTACCTCATTCATCGGAACAACTTCGACAGATTGAACTTGAATGACTGCGACAGGATCATCTTGACCATTTAGAACAATATAATATTCGCCTGCTTGGGGTATTGCTTCTTTTTCTAACTCATAAAACACAAACCCCGAAGTTGTCGCTGTCTTCTTTCCCTCGACAACTAAATTAGCTAACCAATCAGCCAAAGCTCCAAATTGAAATGCACCTCTATATTCCGTCCCTTCCTTATTATTTGCTACACAAAAATCATTCCAAAATTGTTGTACCTTATCCATTAATAATCTCCCTTAAACATAAATTTATTTCTTGTTCTCCAAAATTGCCCAATTATTGAACGCAAGTTAAACAACACTCTTTAACTAACCTGTGCGTTAGTTTAAGTGTAACATTTCACAATGCAAATCTGGGATCAACTTAATGTTTTGGACATAAAAATAGACCATCGAAAGGATGGCCATATTTTGCTAAAGCACCTCGTTAGCTAAAATTATCTTTATATCTAAATAGTAGCCAAGTAGAAATAATACCAATAGAAGCCACAAGAATATCATAAACTAATTGCCCGACCTCAAGTGTGTCTAAATTATTCATTATGGCATTAGGAATTATAAGCAATAACAAACTCCCCAAAGAAATCCAATGTAAATTAACCCATATTTTTCTAAACATATTTCCACTCCTTAAAAGAACACTCACCAATTTTAATTGAGTGGTTTTATTATGACAACGCTTTGTTTCCTTGTTAAACTAAACTGCCCCGTTAGTTTAAGTGGAAAACTTCACAAACAAGTTCTCCTCACGAAAAAACAACCCTAGCCTTTAACATAGCCTTAAAAAAAATCTTGCATGAGTATGGATGTATTTGTACAATATAGTCAATCGGTTAGAATAATTTAATAAATTTATAGGGTGTACCCCTCATTTTGCAGACGATGTAACAATCGTTTTCTTAATGAGGGGTTTTTTGTGTTTCAGAAGGCATGATTCTGCCGAGGGAATGATTGAATTACCAATGAATACTGAGTGAATTAAATCAAACAGAGAGGAAGTGTCTTCATGGTCTCAAAATCAGAAGAGGCAAAAATTGAGGAAACAATAGCAACACAAACTAGCGGAGAGGTTACTGAGGTAGTAAATAATTCAGAAGGATTATCATCTACCACTGAAAAAGTTACTCCGAAAGTGAAAGTATCTAAGTCATGGGAATCCAATGCGAAATTAGAAGAGTTAGCAAACCACCAGAGAAATGGTGAAATTGTTACAGGGGTTATTCGCAGTGTTAAATCAATGAAATTACCTCCAAAGATGCAAGAAGAGAGTACTTTGATTGTAGCTTTACCAGGTGGAATCACTGGTTATTGTCCTGCTTCGGAGTTTAAAGAACGTAGTTTTCGTAATCTGGAGCAGTTTGTTACATTGCAAGAATCCTTCGTTATTACTCATTTAGATTTACCTAGTAGCATTGCTATTCTTTCAGAGAAACAAGCTGCAGAAAAATTACGAGAAGTATTTTGGGAGCAGTTAGAAGATTTACAGAAGAACAACTTACTAGATAGTGTTGAATTTAATGGTATTATCACTGGCTATAATCAGCAAAAGGGTATTATCTATGTACATATCAATGGGGAAGACACATATATGTACCGTAATGAATGGTCATGGAGAGAAAGAGATGTAGTAGATGCACAACCAGGAGAAAAGATAACCGTTAAAGTCTTAATGTTCGATAAAGAAAAGAGAGCAGTTCGTGTTTCTCGAAAAGCTGCAATTAAAGATCCGTGGGAAATAGCTGCGGATATGCTTCAAGTGGGGCAAGTAATTGCTGGTCGTGTTACGCAAGTTCACCCTATTCATGGTATTTATGTACAAATTGAAGATGGAGTAGAACTGAAAGCTAGCAAAGTTGGAGCACTGGATGAGCCTAGTATTGATGATTTTGTTTCATGTCGTTTGCAGAAGCTAGATACAAAAGCTCGCAGAGGAAGAGTGATTATTATTGGTTACCCACGAGGGAAGCGGAATAAAAAAGACTTTGGTTCATTTTTATTTGACGAATAATGGTTAATCAAACAAGTTCGCCTGTTGAAATGGAACAGGCAATGATCCAACTTTTTCCTCGGGAGGATGGTACCATTTCGATTTGGGACCATCCCAATTTCAAGTCAACGGTAGCGCTTCCCGATTCATACATACCCTTGACTAGGACGGAACAGGTATTGGAGCTAATAAACACTTCTAAACTGAATAAAGATATGTTAACGGTACTTAAAGTAGTTGGAGATGCCGGAGCAGCGAATGAAGATCAATTAAGGAGATATATGTCTTCCTTGCAATCTTCTTCGGCTACCAGTAAGCACCTACGCCATTTAGCTAAGTATGGTCTTGTGCAACGTCATAAGTGCAGATTAGCTTTTATTGAGGAAGATGGAAAAGAAGTTATCCGTCCCCCAGGTCCTCATACACTTGGGATAGGCGGATATAAGCTTCTCTCTCATCTTTATCCAGAGTCCAAATTCATTGCAGCGGAATCCTGGTTAGACAATTCAATGGGTATACAAAGATACGTTGCTATGAATGAAATTCGTTGTCTAGGGATTGAGTCCAAAAATGTGAGAGGTTGGTCTTGGTACCCTTATGTCGGTGGTTTTAGCAAGTATAAGAAACCTTTTGCAGTGATGAAGGTCAATAGCCCAGAAGGGGAATTGCAGATTATTATGGAGAGAGCTCAAATGGCTCAAAATTTTATTGGCTACTTCCAATCACGTTTAGAAGAGTTACGTTATCTGCATAACAGGGATAATACAATTAAAATAGACGGATTTGCTCATACTGATTTACAGGTAGTAGCCATTTCTGTTTCCTCTGTAAGTATGGCCCTATTCATTCACGAACAACTGAGATTAAATACGTTTCCTTTTGACGTATGGTTAGTTATTGACGAATGGTTTGATGAAAGTAAAGGATTAGAGACTGCCTTTGGCAAGGTGGAGAAAGATAAAGTACAACGTGTTCGTATTTCTTATTTAGCAAAGAAGTAAGAGATTATCAGCTGCTCCAGGCTATATTGACTTGGCATATGTTTAATGATAAATTATTTGTATAACACCTTTTCTCAAGGTTTTTAATCTTGTGAAGAGAACACACTGGAAGAGTAAGCGGAAACTTATTCTTCCAGTTCCCTATATAAACTTAACCATTAATTATATATAAATAAACGGGAACACCCCAATGATGTAAATGAACGTACTGAACGTTCTTTTTTTACATGATTGGGGTATTTTTTTGTTGTTTGAAGGAGGTTTTATATTGTCCATTCTCCTTGCAGTAGGCGAGCCTTCTATGGCGAACATTTTGCGGAAATACTTTGAAGAGGGCGCTTTTGAAGTAATAGACAATGACGTACATCATCGGAAATACTTAAACGATATTCTTGAATTAGAAAATCCAAATATCCTAATTTTACATGATATTTACCTACCAAGTGACTTACATACAAAAGAAGATAAGGAACAAGAATTGTTAACCCTTATCAATTCTTGGCGAGTCAATCGGGAAGATATGCGTGTAGTCTTCATTTGTGAAAGACCAAAAAACGATCCGTTCTTAGGTGATTTAGTCGCACATAATGTACTTGATATTTTTAATGAACGACAAATAATCGCTAAAAATTTCTTGGAACAGTTATCTGCTCCACCTAGATATGCTAATGTCTCAAAATTCAAAGTTGGCGGTCTTACTCTATCTTTTGATGAAACAACAGATACCAGTGAAGTAGAACAACAAGAAGAATTAGACGTAGAGGAAAATAACGAGGTTACTGCGGTACCTGTAGCATCCACTGTTAAAAAGCCTAAAATTGATTTTAGTGAAAAGAAAGCAGCTATTGGTAAGCAACTATCGGAAAGAACCCAGGATTTAAAAGAATTGGCCGGAAAAGTATCATTACCCAAGCGTAATGATACTCCAAAAGTAGAAAAAGAAAAGATACCCAAAGCAAAGGCGGAAGCCAAGCAAGAAAAACAGTTTCAGACAGAGTTGGAATTAGGGGACATTATTGAGTTTATGCCTATAGACAGGGTACAACAACGATCCGCTATCATTGGCACAGTTCTAATAAGTGTGGCAGGCGTGGTCCCTCATATAGGTGCAACCCATACCGCTATAAGTATAGCAAGTTATTTAAAGGATTTAGGACATTCTGTTGCATTGGTAGAAGGTAATGAATCACAGGACTATGATCGTATTCACACCTTATACGAGGGTGAAAAAAGAATGCTATCCAGTATAAACACATTCGAGATGCAAGGAATTACTCATTACAAATATAGAGAACGACAAGATTTATATGAGATATTTCCGCTATATGAATATGTAGTATTGGATTTAGGGAGTATACAAGACACTCCTTACCTGGAAGAGTTTAGACGCTCCCATGTGAAATGCGTTGTATGCTCAGGAGATGAGTGGAAGTTACATTGGATTGAGACTTTCCAAAAGATATATCCGAATCATGAAGATGTATGTTATCTCATTCCTGGAGCAGTTGAAAGTGTTAGAAAGGACTTAGAGGAAAGGTTAGAATGGCGTTCTGTATATTCTTTCCCCATTCAAGTAAGCCCTTATGAACCATCTACGGATGTAGAGGAGATTCTTTATGATGTGCTGGGTGAATTTATTAAGTCACCTAAGAAAACCTTCTCAAGAGGCATGTTGATTATATCAAGTGTAGCTAGTGTTGCTATTACAGTAGCTGTATTAGGAGTTTTTTATATCATTGGATAATAAGAGGAGGAATTCATGTGTTAAAACAAAGTTTGGGAGAGTATGAGCTTAAAATAGTAAAAGGTAACATAGCGATTGTTTGTGAAATAGGCACTGGTAAGAACGCGACCGTAAAGAATTATATTACGCAATTAGTTAATGAAGGACAAAAAGTTGTTGTCTATGATTATGAAAAGGAATTTGGTGGTTTGACTAAAGCACTTAATGGTAAGGTAATTTCTCTTAGCGATCAGACTTCTTCAGGTGAATATGAACAATTAAACTGTATTCAATACTTACAAAATGATTCGTTGCAAGTACAACATATGGAACGTTTAATAAACGATTCTATAGTAAATTGCTTAGTAATTAATGATTTTCAATATATATATGATAATCATCCTTACGAAATGGGAGTGGCTATTAAAAATGCAGCTGGAAAAAACATTAAGATTTTGGCTGTCATAAAAAAAACGAGTACAGTAGATTTTCAAAACTTAATTTCGTATTTTCCTACTGTAATTTTTCAATAATTAATCGGTTTCCACGATAAGTTGCTTTTATATGAACAATTACTATAGAACCACCTAGTAGGTCAACAAAGTATAGAATAATACCCACTTTTTTATTATCAATTATTGACTTTTAAATAGGTGCATGATAAATTATGGATAACACTTTTCAAGGATTCCCTTTTCATTAAAATTTTGTAATAACCGGGAATACCTATCATAATTGAACTTCTTGAAACTTAATTGAATATTAAAAAATGGGAATACCCCAATCATGTAGAATGAGCGTCTTTTGACGTCTTTATCTATTTGATTGGGGTATTTTTTGTTTTCTTACATATCTCAGTTACATCATGTGAGTTCGAATTTAGGTGAAAAAATAAGGGGGAAATAAGAACGTGAAAATTCGTTTAAGAACGAAGAAATTAATATGGTCTGGTTTAATCGGTGCTGCAACTATGCTCATCATTTCAGGCGTAGGTGGTTACTTCTACTATCAGAAAACGCAGGAACGAGAACTTGCCCTCAAACAGCAATATAAGGAACAGATGGAAGAGTTAGAATTAACTGCTCTACAGAGTGAGGTTGGCTATGCCTTAACTAGGAAAGTTGAAAGAGGAGATCCGATAACTAGTGACATGTTGGTAAAAGTGTCCCTTCCTTTTGCAGCAAAAGCAGAAAACATTATGATTCCCACACAGTTTGAAACGGCTCAATTTTTTGCTCGAACAGATTTAGAGGAAAAAACAGTAATGGTCAGTTCTTTTGTCTATCAAGATGTGAACGTGGAAAATGACGTGAGGGAAGTAGAGTACTCATTGATAGAATTACCAACTAAGTTAGCTCCTAATGAATATGTCGATGTTCGTATCCAGTTTCCTAATGGGGATGATTACATTATCTTCTCTAAAAAGAAAGTGAAGGAAAGAAACGGACTTACAATGTGGATGGATAATGACGAGGCTGAGATCCTATCGATGAGTTCAGCTGTGGTAGATGCTTATTTAGAGGGTGCGAAGATTTATGCTTTACCTTATGTAGATGGGGAAATGCAGATAGGTTCTCAAATCACTTATCCAGTAAAACAAAATGTTCTTTCTCTAATACAAAGCTCACCAAACATTGTCAATATAGCAAAGCTTAATTTAGAAAAGCAAAATCGAGCAAATCTAGAAATGGGCTTAGAAGCAATGGCAGAAGAGGAACGACAAAAATTACGCGAAGGTGAAGCTACTAATAAAAACTTAGTGAAGCAAGAGCGTACAGAACAACAAAGAGAAACTGATGAATTAAATGCTTTAAACCAATTTAATCAAGAAAGTGAAATTGAAGAGGGAAGTGAATCAGAATGAAACTAATTCAGTTAATTGGAACCCGGAATAAGACAGATTTTACGTTTTATTTTAGCCATGTGCTTACGAGCCTTTCAAAACGAGTGTTAGTCATAGACGCTACTTCCCAAGAGTTTTACAAAAATGGTTATACCCATTTAGAAGAAGGGCAATCACTTTATGACTTTCACAATATAGACATCCTGTGCGGGGCAAAAAATTGGATGGAAGTAGAGGAACTGCTCCGAAGTGAAAACGAAAAGGCAACAAACTACGATGTGATTTTAGTAGACATAGATTCTACTGAATTACTCATAAATGAATGGCCAGCTTTTAGTGAACGTTTCTATGTAGGTGATGATGAAAAAATTAATCAAAGCCGTGATGTAGAACTGCTCCATTTCTTATTTGATGAAACAGAAAGTACCACAATGAAGCGAATTACCTTTACTTCTACTTATAAGTTACTAGATGAATATTTTGATAACCTAATGAACCATCGAGTTACTTGGAGATCTATCAATTACTTAATAGAGCCGGATGAACTGGAACAATCGCTTCGCATTCAAATGCAGCACGAGCAGATGATTCCTTTCAAAAAGTTAAATAAGCAATACAAAGATATTTTATTCGAAATAGTTTCTGAAATATATCAAATGCATATTAAGGAAATCAATGAGGCAGTGAAGCCTTCGTTCTTCAACTTTGCCCGTAAACAAAAACAACCGGCATTAATTAAATAAGCATAAAACGAAAGGAGGGGTAACGTGGGAAAATTAATAGTTTTCTGGTCCCCGATTCATGGGCAAGGAGGAACATCTGCAAATGCTGCAGCGATTGCTTCATTGTTTTCATTAGAACAGTCTAGTCATTCTTTACTTACCCATACTCAGCTAACCTATTCTCCATTGGATTCATATTATAGCAAAGAGAAAAGAGCGGTAGGTTTTGAAAATTCAGGAATACAGGCACTTGAACGAAAAGTAAAAAGTAATTTATTACAACCTGAAGATATTCCAGATTATACGGACACTATCTACAAGAGAAAAATGGATTTACTCATTGGGAGTTTGAAAGAAAATGAGGACTCAGCAAGTGATAACCTTCGCACGATAAGCAGAATACTATATTCAGCTAAGGGACATTATGACACCGTTTGGGTCGATACACATGCAGGTGTACATAATGATACTAGTAAGACCCTATTAGAAGCAGCAGATTTAGTTGTGGTTTGTTTACCACAAAATAAATATGTACTTGAGCGTTTTTTCACAGGAGATTATTTTCCGACGGAGTTAAGAAATAAACCTTATATTATTTTGATTAGTAGATATGAGGAAAATTCTTCTCTCACTGTAAGAAATATAAAAAGAGCTCATAAAGTGAAAGTGCCAATCCTTCCTGTACCTTTTTCACCAACTTATTTGGATGCAATGAATAATCACACCGTAGCGGAATTTTTCTACCGAGTAAATCGAATTCAAAATGGGGATCCGGCATACTCCTTCATACGAGCTATCCGGACTGTCAATGAAAGTGTAAGGAAAGCGTTAGGGCTTGAGAAGGAGGAAGATGGTTTATGAGTTTCCAATTAAACTTACTAATCATCCTTCTCATAATAGCTACTGTTGTGCTGGTGGTCGGTATTCGTTTTTTTCAAAACAGAAACGTTGTAACAGTAGATAACGAGCACGAACGAGAAAAATACAGTCTTCCAGCAATTCAAAGTTATATATCCAATCGTATGACGGAATTAACCACTATGGACTTATATAGTCTAGGGCTTAACCCTACAGAATTTGAACGTCAAAAGAAGAGGCAAAAAGAACTCAAAGAAATGCTGAGAAATTGTAATACGGGTAACATCTCGGCTAAGACCTATGTTCGGGAATTTATGTTTGATGAGTTAACGAAAGGTTATGGCTTTAATGAAGACAATGTTAATTGGGTTATTCCTTTCGATAGACCTAATCAATTAAGTGCCCGTGAGTGCTTTGACATTTTGTTATATGTGTATCAAAAAAAGCATGGAAAATATGCTCTTGGAACAATGATTGATGAATATGAACTTGCCAAACCTAAAAAAGGTGGCGGGTTTCGGATAAATGAATTAGAAATACGAACTATTTACAAAGAAAAAGTAAAAAACCTTTCTCTTGAAGACAAAATTCGTGTAATCACACAGAGAAATTATAGCTCATATAAAGGTTTCGGAGTGATCGATGAAATATGTGATATGGCTATCGATGGTGTGTCCGGAGGAGTATCGGATATTCCTTCTAGTTTTGAAAATATAGATGATGAACAGCTGCTAGTAACAAGTATGATGAACAATACTTTCAGTGGTTTTAGAAGTGTTTGGATAATGTATCAAGGTAAGACTATTCATATTAGTTTCTTGGATTTTGAAACAGTATCTGAACTCCGTAGGATTGTCGGGAACGTTTACAAGTATAACTATCCTGGTCAACTGTCGGAATCAAAGCCATTAATGGTCAATGAGATGCACGATGGTTCTCGTGTAACAGTTTCTCGACCAGCTGCAGCAGAGTCATGGAACTTTTTTATCCGTAAGAAATATGACAGTAAAAAGTTAGAAATAGAACAATTGATTACACAAGAGAATGCGGAATTACCTATCGGAGTAATAAGATTCCTTGTCAAAGGAAATAGAGTTTCAGCTATAACAGGGGCACAAGGCTCTGGGAAGACTACCTTACTTCAAATAGTAGTCGGATATATACACGAATCATTAAACCTTCGTGTAGTAGAAACCATGTTTGAGTTAGGTCTACGGAAATTATATCCCAAACGAAACATCTTAACATTCCAAGAAACTGAAACTGTTACAGGTGAGGATCTAATGAGCTTCATAAAGAAGACAGATGGCCATGTAAATATTGTAGGGGAGGCAGCTACTTCTCCAGTAGCGGCAAGTGTGGTTCAATCTGCTCAAGTTGCAAGTTTGTTTACATTATTCACTCACCATGCAAAGACTCTACAAGATTTAGTTAACGACCTAGTAAGATCCTTGATGAGAGAAAAACTATTTTCAGATGAAAAGTCAGCCGAACAAGAAGTGGTTAATGTAATCGAGTTTGACATACATCCAGAACAGAATTACGTAGGAGAACGGTTTATTGAGCGTATAACAGAATGTATACCTGTACATGGGCATGGCGAAGTATACAAAGAACTACCTGCACCACAGTCACATGAAGAGAGATTAAATATAATGCTTGAGTCTGCTACTAAATACTTTCAGCAACAAACTCAGCGTAAACAGTTTGTAGAGAGCAACATCGTAGAGTTTAGAGACGGAAAGTATGTTGCAGTGAATCCGATTAGCAAGAAAAGACAAGAAGAAATTAAAAGAAAACTATCTGAAGAGGATAGGAAAGAATTTGAAGAATTTATTGAGAAACACTGGGGTGATGCCTCATGACACTACTGAAAATCATTTTGTTTATCTCTATAAGCGGGATGGTAATTATAGCCCTTGGATATGTTTATAACAGTATTCGAGGGAATAAATCGAAAAAGAATAAATTAGATGTATTTGCAAGCAAGCCTCATTGGAAGACGCGCTATCAGGAATTTGCTCAGAAGTCTTATAGCTTTTTAATGCGTATTCCTGTACTTAAAGGGATTTTAGCAAGAATTAGTCTTCGAATAGAGACACTAGCAGTCTACGATATGTATAACCTTCGTGAAGCAGTTATGACAATTGTATTTAGAATATTTGCGGTTATCACGTTAGTAGTTCTTTCTTTAATTGTTCTACAACCAGGATGGTTAGTTGTATTTTGGATATTGCTTGGCCTCCTGTTTGTGTCAGGGATTATGTTAGACTTTTTTGTTTATCGAGTAGAGAACCGGCTGTTAAAACAACAAAGAGATTTTAATAACCGAGTCAGATTTTATTATACTCAGACAAAAATGGTCGATGAAGCGATCTTTGAGAGTATGCAATTTGTTGGTCCGGAGATGAAAGTACAAGCAGATAGAATGTATCAAATTTTAACGAGTGCTGATCCTACAGAAGAATTAAACAAGTATGACGAGGTTGCCCCTAATGAATTCTTAAAAATTGTTGCTGGTTTATCAGTAACCATTAAGGAACAAGGTGATCGTGTCATTCAAATGGGCGGTAAAACTAAAGGAAGTGCCTTTCTACAGGGTTTAACAGCTGTAAATCAACTATTAAACTCTGAAATACTTCTTAGGGCGAAACTATCTTACCGTGTTCGTTATTCTAGCTTAATTGCATTAACTCCAGTCTTCTTAGCTTTACCACTTCAAAAATGGGGTATTTCTTCTTTCCCGATAATGGAGACATTTTATACCTCTCGATTGGGGTTTTTAGCAGAGATACTGGTATACGGCGTGGCAATACTTAGTTACTTATTGATTAGAAAAATCAGCGAAATTACAGAAGCCAAATACCGCGCCAAATTAAAAAAAGTACAAATAGAAAAATGGTTGTTTGAAAAAGTAGGAATTGTTCGTACTTTAGCAAAAATGTTTTCTCCAGCAGAAAATACAAAACAACATTTAACTCTTAGCAAGCTATTAAAGGATGCTAATTCACCACTAAAAGTTGAATGGCTAACGATTCAAAGAATGTTAATAGCAGTAGGAGTATTTCTATTACTTGTAGGGGGGCTTAGTTTAGGCCATGCAAGGGAAAAACACTCCTCTTTATATTCAGCAGTCCCACAATCTCTAATGACTGGAAATATTGCAGAACAAGAGATGTTAGAACTGGAAGAGAGGGCAGCTTTCGATAGAAGGGTGATAGAGGATCTTCAAAAGATAGAAGGTTTAACTCCTGAGAAGTTACAAAGTTATGTAGCCGAGCAACTTGGGGTAACGGATGAAGGAGACAAACAGTTTAAAGCGACCGTTAATAGAATTACTGATAAATGGGTTGATGTTGAAAATGCTTTCCTTAAGTGGTGGGAGGTTCTAATTTCATTCGTAGTTGCTTTTGGTGCTGCTCAAATCCCAATCCTTATTCTAAATTTTCAACGATCTATTCGTTATAAAGATATGGAAAATGAAGTTTATCGCTATCTTGTAATACTCAACATCTTAAAAGAATTCGAGCGCACTAGCGTCTTTACGTTACTGACCTGGTTAGAACGGTTTGGAATTATCTTTAAAGAACCCCTACAAGAAGCAATTCAAAACTATGATGCTGGTCCCGAGGAAGCTCTAGAAAAATTAAATGATCAAGTAAGTTTTGAACCATTTCAACAAATAGTAGAGAGGTTAAAGCTAGCGGTCATTCGAATTTCTGTATACGAATCCTTTAATGATATAGAGATGGAACGAGAATATTACTTAGAGCAAAGAGAAGAGGCGAATTTTCGTTCCTTAAATTCCAAAGGTATGTGGGCGAACAAGCTAGCGATGGCTCCGCTATACACATTAACGTTCCTTTATCTCGTAATTCCATTGGTATATCTTGCTTTGTCCGAATCGGTAGAACTATTTTCACGGATTCAATAAAGAAGGAGAACAATAAAATGGACAAACATCCAATGAAGGCATTGATTATATCGGCAATCACTTTTACTTCAATAATCTTCCTTGCTTTGTTCCAGTACTTTATTTAATGGTACGGCCAAGTCAATAGACTTGTTTAGTATATAGAGCAATACATTTTCAACAAAAAAGGAGAGAAATAAGAAATGGAAAACAGTACAGAAAGATCCCTGTCATTTGGAGCAACCATATTTCTTGCTCTAGCATTGATCACTTTAGTGGTAGGTGTATTCATTTTAGCAACAGACAGCAGTAAAGCAGCAACGTCCGAGTTTAGTAGTGTTACGTCCGAATTAAAAGATACAAAATATTTAACGTTCGACAGCACTGAAGTAGCAGGTTCACAAGTGGTAAATGCTTTACGTAAATTTGAAAAAGACGGTGCTGGTGGAACTCTAGGAATCTACGTAAAAACTGGTACTGGAAATGGTTCTTGGTACTACAATACTGTCTCAAGTGACGGTAATTCCATAACAGCTGCTCCAAAACCAACGAATGTAAACAACAATACTCATGCAGAGTACGTCAATCCATCAGGATTATTTAAAGCAACAGTAATTCGTGACTCTAACCAAGTTATAAGAGCAATTAAGTTCCAACAAAACTAAGCAAGTTTAATGGTATGGTACTCCATTACCTAAAAAGGAGGAAGGGGATACAGCTTTTAGTATCCCCCATATTTTTATGATGAATGAAACTATTGATCGCACAATTGAGTTTACATTGGGATTCATATTGATGCTGCTAAGTTTAGCCTATACATTTTGGTCCATGACGGAATGGGCTTCTGCATATGAGCATATTCCTTCTGCAGCAACAGTCTTTATAGAAGAAACACACATTCCAGAGGAAGTTAGTTGGAATGGAAACCAGGTTGTAGCCAAACTGTATCGGCTAAGCATAGAGAATATTTTAATCGAGGTGGACGGGATTTTATTTCAAACGGAAGCAGATGTATTGACCTATCAACAAACCGTTGATTTAGACGCACGATATAGCAAAGTATTTGAAATGAATGATAGTGGAGAAATTACCAAAATTAATTTTACTAAGTTGTGATCTAAAGGGGGGGCAACTGTGCCAGATTCATTTACTAAATTATTATCTTATTTTATAGCGTTGCTGCTCCTATTCTGTGTACCTACCTATTATATTTTCAAAAATGAAGAAAACCTACAGAAGTTAAAAGCAGAACAAGCGGTAACGGACTTTGTAGATAATGTACGAACTAAGGGCTACATAACACCAAAGATGTATGAAGATTTTCAACAGGAATTAGAGCTAGGGTTTATCTTATTCCGAACAGAAATAAAGCACGAGAAAAAGGTTTATACCCCTATCTATACAGACCCAACTAATCCAGCTACATTCACAGGCGAGTATGTAGTTGATTACGATGAATATTACTGGGAACAGATAAAAGACTTTCTTTTTGATGAATCTAACCCTATTCCTAAAAATGAGCGAATGTATAAGCTATCAAAGGATGATTTTTTCTCTGTTTATGTAGAAAACATGTCTAAAACAAAGGCAACTATGATGTTTGACTTTTTCACTTTGGGCATAGGAGGAAATGATGTAGTGATTTCCATACCGTATGGAGGGATGGTTTTAAATGAGGATTACTAGTTTTTCAGTAATTTATATTTTAATCATTTCTATCCTTCTTGTATTTACCCTTTGGCGTTATGAAGATACAAAGGCATTCACGGATTTAAATAGACAATATGACAGGGCAATGACCGTAGCATCACATGATGCAATTGATCAATTAAGAACAAATGTAGACCCTTCTGCAGAAGCTGGCTATAACTCGCTAAAGTTTAACCGTGTTAATCCAGAGCCAGCATTTCAAACCTTTATTCACACACTGTCCTTAAATATGGAAGTAGAAGACAAGATTACTGAAGATGTTATGGCGAGATATATACCTGTTTTCGCAATCCTTGATTATGATGGAGCACATTTTAATGTGTACCGAGAGTTTACAAATGCACAAGGCTTAAAAGAACTAAAAAGAACTTGGCTACCTAAAATTCCTTTTACTTACCATGATGAATCAGGAAACGTTATATCTTTTACGCTTGATGATTATGTGACTGTATTTGATGTTGGTATGAATGAATGGGTTAGTGGTAATCGAAATGAAATAAAAACAGATGTAAATATACCACTCCTGCATGATGGAGATACTTTTGAAAGAATCCGCAGAGATACTATTGTAAATACCTTTCAAGAAGAACTATCCTACTATATCAACGAACATAACACTTACACCAAACGGTTAGGTATTACATACAAATTTATGCTTCCATTAATTCCTCAAGATGATTGGTACAACACGGTTGATGATATAGGTGTATTTGCATTCCTACAGGGTTATCCCTATCAGCGAGCTGAGGGAACATTTAATCAATTTGCATTAGCTGGGACCAAATTATTAAAAGAAGATGTGATACAAGCAGCAACCGTTAATGGGGAAAGGATCTTCTTTAATAAATCTTGTGGATTTCCTTATCAAGTGGAGGAAATTTACCCTTCCAAGAAAGAAGCTGCTAAAGCTGGATATATAGAAAAATCTTGTCTCAATGTTAAGAATTAAAAAGGAGTCGTACAAATGAGAAAAGAAAATAAGGCCAGTATTGTTTTAGGGTTATCGGTTTGCTTTTCGCTGATTTCCCTAAGTTTTCAACTCACTTATATGGGGGCAATTCTATTTCTAATTGGAGCAGTTTTACTATGTAATGTTGAATTCAATAAATATATAAATAAGAGAAAGACACAGGTACTAAACGATGAAAATAAATGAAAAGATAGAGATTTAAAAGTTGGAAGGAATTTAATGGCGATTATTCTAATGAAGGATTGTTTTAAAAAAGTAGATATAGCTAGATAAAAAGAAAAGTCATGCTTAAACATTATTTGAAATCAAAATTGATTTAGGGGGAAATAAAATGAAAAAGACTAATAGCAAAGTAGAGTTATCAGTTCCGTATAATGTATTGAAAAGTCCAGTTGCAAAGGTTGTACTAGCAACTTCATTAGTTACATCAATGGGAGCTGGCCTACCAGTTACAGGGCATTTTCCGTATTCTATCGGAGTAGAATCCGCAGAGGCAGCAAGTTTGTTTGACGGTGGTACAGGAACTATTACAGATCCATATTTAATTTCAAATAAAATCCAGTTAAATGAAATGCGAAATAACTTAACAAGTCACTTTAAATTAACAGGCAATATTGATTTAAGTGGGGTGGCTTGGATACCTGTAGGTTCGAATACTACCATTTTTAAAGGAAGTTTTGATGGGGACGGGTTCACAATTAGTGGCTTGACAGTCAATACCACTACTGATATGGCAGGTCTTTTTGGTTATATGAATGGGGGTTCTATAAAAAACATTCATTTGACGGGTGTTAATGTAAAAGGTACAAATCGAGTCGGTGGATTGGTAGGGTATGTTCAAGCTGGAACTGTGAAAAATGTATCCGTTAAAGGGACTGTATCAGGTAAACAATTTGTCGGAGGGGTAGTAGGATATTCAAATATTAACGGTAAAGTTCTAGAAGAAATGGCTTCATTTGTTGACGTAATAGGCGAAACAAGTGTGGGTGGAATAGTGGGGTCCAATAGCTATGGAACAATTCAGAATAGCTTTAGCACGGGTAACGTAAAAGCAAGTGGTAACTCAGTTGGAGGTATTTTAGGACAAGGAGCAACCGGAACTGTCAAGGTATTGAATGTGTTTAGTACAGGAGATATTGAAGGAGCACAATATGTCGGTGGACTTGTGGGAAATGGTTCGTTTAGTCTCTCAAATGGGCTTGCAACGGGTACTGTAACAGGTGGAGATTATACAGGTGGACTTGTTGGATCAGCACCAGCAACGGCACATTCTAATCTATATGCACTAAACGAAAAGGTTACATCCACTAGTTCTCATAAGGCAGGAAAGGCTTTTGGTGAAGCTAGTCAAGGATCGACTATTTCTTCTGTTTACCTCCCTGAAACTTCGATTGGAGTTGGAAATCAGCAAACTGTTACTAAGCTACTGACAAATGAAGGAGTTAAAAGTCCTGAAACATACAGAGAGTTAATATCAACAGGATTGTGGGAAATCGATTCCGTATCTCAATTGCCAGTACTTTCATTCAATAGACAGTCATTAGACGATATTGTACTAAATGAAAAAGTTAATTATGTCGAGAGAGATGGCATCATTTATGCTGCTATAACTACTAAAGAAGAATTACAACAAATGAATGATAGCTTAAATGTAGATTATTTATTAATGAATGATATTGATTTAACAGGTGTCGAGTGGACGCCTATAGGGGACAGTCTCACTGCTGAACAGTTTACAGGGAACTTTGATGGCGACGGCCATAAAATTACAGGGTTGAGAGTGAATACAACTAAGGATAATGTAGGGCTATTTGGTTATGTAAAAAAAGGTACTATAAAAAATATTCATCTGTCGAATGTTAATATACAAGGTGGAAATCGAGTCGGTGGATTGATGGGTCAATCTTCAGCTGCGATTGTGAAAAATGTATCTGTTGAAGGAACAGTTACGGGTAAACAATACGTTGGTGGAATCATAGGTGGTTCGAGTGATAAAGGTGCTCACCTAGAAGAAATGGCTTCATTTGTTCATGTAACTGGAGAAAGTCTCGTAGGTGGAGTTGTTGGTTTAATCAGTTATGGGGTTCTTCAGAACAGTTTTAGTACTGGTAACGTAAAGGCAACGGATAACTCCGTGGGTGGTATATTAGGGCAAGGAAATTCTTCCGAACTCTCTGTTAAAAATGTTTATAGTACCGGAGATATTGAAGGAGGTAAGTTAGTTGGAGGACTAGTCGGAACAGGAGCAGTTCATCTATCAAATGGGTTTGCAACTGGAACTGTTATTGGTGGAGATTTTACAGGTGGACTAGTAGGTCAATCATCTGCCACTACCTATTCTAATTTACTTGCCTTAAATGAAGCGGTTATTTCCACTAGTATTGATAAAGCTGGAAAGGCTTTTGGTATTGTATATAATAATTCGACAATATCAGGGATTTCTGCAATTGATACCTTAGTAGGGCCAGGTCATTCGAATAATATTACTCAAACCATTACAGTAGAACAAGCTAGTCAAAAAAATACTTATTTAGGATTTGAGTTTGGAGACCTGGGAGATACACCTATTTGGAGAATAACAGAAAATGAAAGTCTTCCTTCATTAGTATTCAATCCGAACGTCCCCACTCTTGACGGAGATTTTGATGCAATTACCGAAGCAACTTTGGCTGTCGAGAAAGCCGAAGGAACTAAAATACAAGTAGATGTTGATTCTGCCCGTGATTTAGTAGATCAATTATCTGAAGGACAGGGTAAAACAGAGTTAACGAACCGTTTAGATATTGTTCAAAAATTTATTGATGATTTAAAAGATTCTAAGTTAGCGGTGGAAAAAGCCGAAGAATCTAAAACTCAAAATGATTTAGATACAGCTCGAGACAAGGTGAACCAGTTACCCGAAGGAAAAGACAAAACGGACTTAAACAACCGCTTAGATGAAGTTCAACAAGTGATTGACGATGCAAAAGTTGAAGCGGAAAAATTAGCAGATGCGATTGTAACAGTTGAGAAAGCTGAAGGAACAAAATCACAAGCAGACGTTGATACGGCTCGTGACAAAGTAAATCTTTTACCTGAAGGAAAAGACAAAACGGACTTAAACAACCGCTTAGATGAAGTACAACAAGCGATTGACGATGCACAAGCTGAAGCAGATAAATTTGCAGATGCGATAGCATCAGTGGAAAAAGCCGAAGGATCTAAAACTCAAACCGATTTAGATGTTGCTCGTGACAAAGTAAACCAGTTACCGGAAGGACAAGACAAGACGGACTTAAACAATCGCTTAGATGAAGTTCAACAAGCGATTGACGATGCAAAAGCTGAGGCGGAAAAATTAGCAGATGCGACCGATGCAGTGACTAAGGCAGAAGGTTCTCAGTCGCAGGCAGATGTAGATGTTGCTCGTGACAAAGTAAACCAGTTACCGGAAGGACAAGACAAAACGGACTTAAACAACCGTTTGGATGAAGTTCAACAAGTGATTGACGATGCAAAAGTTGAAGCGGAAAAATTAGCAGATGCGATTGTAACAGTTGAGAAAGCTGAAGGAACAAAATCACAAGCAGACGTTGATACGGCTCGTGACAAAGTAAATCTTTTACCTGAAGGAAAAGACAAAGCGGACTTAAACAACCGCTTAGATGAAGTACAACAAGCGATTGACGATGCACAAGCTGAAGCAGATAAATTTGCAGATGCGATAGCATCAGTGGAAAAAGCCGAAGGATCTAAAACTCAAACCGATTTAGATGTTGCTCGTGACAAAGTAAACCAGTTACCGGAAGGACAAGACAAGACGGACTTAAACAATCGCTTAGATGAAGTTCAACAAGCGATTGACGATGCAAAAGCTGAGGCGGAAAAATTAGCAGATGCGACCGATGCAGTGACTAAGGCAGAAGGTTCTCAGTCGCAGGCAGATGTAGATGTTGCTCGTGACAAAGTAAACCAGTTACCGAAAGGACAAGACAAAACGGACTTAAACAACCGTTTGGATGAAGTTCAACAAGTGATTGACGATGCAAAAGTTGAAGCGGAAAAATTAGCAGATGCGATTGTAACAGTTGAGAAAGCTGAAGGAACAAAATCACAAGCAGACGTTGATACGGCTCGTGACAAAGTAAATCTTTTACCTGAAGGAAAAGACAAAACGGACTTAAACAACCGCTTAGATGAAGTGCAACAAGTGATTGACGATGCAAAAGCTGAAGCGGAGAAATTAGCAGATGCGATTGCATCAGTTGAGAAAGCGGAAGGAACAAAATCACAAGAAGACGTTGATACAGCTCGTGACAAAGTAAATCTTTTACCTGAAGGAAAAGACAAAACGGACTTAAACAACCGCTTAGATGAAGTGCAACAAGCGATTGACGATGCAAAAGCTGAGGAGGAAAAATTAGCAGATGCGACCGATGCAGTGACTAAGGCAGAAGGTTCTCAGTCGCAGACAGATGTAGATGCAGCGCGTGACAAAGTAAGTCAGTTACCTAACGGAACTGACAAAACCGAATTAACAGATCGTTTAGACGCAGTTCAACAAGTTATCGATGCACAAAACGAGGCTCAAAAACTAGCAGAAGCAACCCAAGCAGTTGTAAAAGCCGAAGGCTCTCAATCGCAAGCAGATGTAGACATGGCTCGCCCGTTGGTTAGTCAGTTGCCGAATGGACAAGACAAAACCGATTTAACGAACCGTTTAGATGCAGTACAACAACTAATTGATATTGCGAAAAACGAAGCTCAAAAGTTGGCGGATGCGACCAATGCTGTGGTGAAAGCGGAAGGCTCACAGTCCCAAGCGGATGTAGATATTGCTCGACCGCTGGTGAATTTGTTGCCGAATAGTCAAGACAAAACCGATTTATCCAACCGTTTAGATGCAGTACAACAGGCAATTGACGATGCGAAAGCCGAAGCGGAGAAGTTAACTGAAGCGACCGATGCAGTGACTAAAGCCGAAGGTTCTCAGTCGCAGGCAGATGTAGACTTAGCGCGTGACAAAGTAAATCAGTTACCTAACGGAACTGACAAAACCGAATTAACAGATCGCTTAGACGCAGTTCAACAAGTTATCGATGCACAAAACGAGGCTCAAAAACTAGCAGAAGCAACCCAAGCAGTTGTAAAAGCCGAAGGCTCTCAATCGCAAGCAGATGTAGACATGGCTCGCCCGTTGGTTAGTCAGTTGCCGAATGGACAAGACAAAACCGATTTAACGAACCGTTTAGATGCAGTACAACAACTAATTGATATTGCGAAAAACGAAGCTCAAAAGTTGGCGGATGCGACCAATGCTGTGGTGAAAGCGGAAGGCTCACAGTCCCAAGCGGATGTAGATATTGCTCGACCTCTGGTGAATTTGTTGCCGAATAGTCAAGACAAAACCGATTTATCCAACCGTTTAGATGCAGTACAACAGGCAATTGACGATGCGAAAGCCGAAGCGGAGAAGTTAACTGAAGCGACCGATGCAGTGACTAAAGCCGAAGGTTCTCAGTCGCAAGTAGACGTAGACGCAGCGCGTGACAAAGTAAATCAGTTACCTAACGGAACTGACAAAACCGTATTAACAGAACGCTTAGACGCAGTTCAACAAGTTATCGATGCACAAAACGAGGCTCAAAAACTAGCAGAAGCAACCCAGGCAGTTGTAAAAGCGGAAGGCTCTCAATCGCAAGCAGATGTAGACACGGCTCGCCCGTTGGTTAGTCAGTTGCCGAATGGACAAGACAAAAAGGACTTAACCGACCGCTTAGATGCAGTACAACAAATTATTGATAATAATCAAGGACAAGCAGACCTATTAGCGAAAGCAACGCAAGCGGTGTTAAAAGCCGAAGGAAGTAGAACGCAAGCCGATGTAGATTCGGCTCGTGCATTGGTAAATGAATTATCAGATGGTCAAGACAAAATAGACCTGACAAATCGTTTAGATGCGATTCAAATTGATAACGGACAAGCTGAAGCTGACCTATTAGCGAAAGCAACGCAAGCGGTGTTAAAAGCCGAAGGAAGTAGAACGCAAGCCGATGTAGATTCGGCTCGTGCATTGGTAGATCAATTATCAGATGGTCAAGACAAAATAGACCTGACAAATCGTTTAGATGCGATTCAAATTGATAACGGACAAGCTGAAGCAGACCTATTAGCGAAAGCAACGCAAGCGGTGTTAAAAGCCGAAGGAAGTAGAACGCAAGCCGATGTGGATTCGGCTCGTGCATTGGTAAATCAATTATCAGATGGTCAAGACAAAATAGACCTGACAAATCGTTTAGATGCGATTCAAATTGATAACGGACAAGCTGAAGCTGACCTATTAGTGAAAGCAACTCAAGCGGTTGTAAAGGCCGAAGGAAGTAGAACACAATCAGACGTAGATGCTGCTCGTGCATTGGTAAATCAATTATCAGATGGTCAAGACAAAATAGACCTGACAAATCGTTTAGATGCGATTCAAATTGATAACGGACAAGCTGAAGCTGACCTATTAGTGAAAGCAACTCAAGCGGTTGTAAAGGC